>JAEHDO010000289.1 GCA_016880375.1 Betaproteobacteria bacterium
CAAGCGCATCAACAACACCTTCCAGCGCTGCGACCAGATCCAGTGGTCCGAGGGCAAGCGTCCCGGCGATGAAGGCTACCTCGACTACTTCGCCCCGATCGTCGCCGACGCCGAAGCCGGCTTCGGCGGCGTGCTCAACGCCTTCGAACTGATGAAGGCCATGATCGAAGCCGGCGCCGCCGGCGTGCATTGGGAAGACCAGCTCGCCTCCGTCAAGAAATGCGGCCACATGGGCGGCAAGGTGCTCGTGCCCTCGCGCGAAGCCGTCGCCAAGCTGGTCGCCGCGCGCCTCGCCGCCGACGTCATGGGCGTGCCGACCCTGGTCGTCGCCCGCACCGACGCCGAAGCCGCCGACCTCATCACCAGCGACGTCGACGACAACGACAAGCCGTTCTGCACCGGCGAGCGCACCGTCGAGGGCTTTTACAAGACCAAGCCGGGCCTCGACCAGGCCATCTCGCGCGGCCTCGCCTACGCACCCTGGGCCGACCTGGTGTGGTGCGAGACCGGCAAGCCGGACCTCGTCTTCGCCAGGAAATTCGCCGAAGCGATCCACAAGCAGTTCCCCGGCAAGCTGCTCGCCTACAACTGCTCGCCCTCCTTCAACTGGAAGAAGAACCTCGACGACGCCACCATCGCCAAGTTCCAGAAGGAACTGGGCGCCATGGGCTACAAGTTCCAGTTCATCACCCTGGCCGGCTTCCACAGCCTCAACTACTCGATGTTCAACCTGGCCCACGGCTACGCCCGCAACCAGATGAGCGCCTTCGTCGAGCTGCAGGAGGCCGAGTTCGCCGCCGCCGAGAAGGGCTTCACCGCCGTCAAGCACCAGCGCGAAGTCGGCACCGGCTACTTCGACGCCGTCACCACGACGATCGAGCGCGACGCCTCCACCGCCGCCCTCAAGGGCTCGACGGAAGACGAACAGTTCTTCGACAAGAAGGCCGCCAGCCACTAAGCCTCTTTAGCTTCAGGAAAAGGCCACCCCGCGGGGTGGCTTTTTTTCGCAGGTAAAATGGCCCCTGATCGCAGAAAAGGAAGCTTCATGAAATCGCATTGCCTCGCCGCCGTCCTGTCGCTGGGAGCGGCGCTCCCCGCCTTCGCCGACACCCTCGCCTGTCCCGATCCCGCCGCCGCCGTGCAGGTCGCCACCTGCCCCTCGGAAGAAGAACTGAAATACACCTACAGCGGCTACTGCGGCAACGATGCCCGCCTGTACGCCAAGGATGAGAACTGTGCCGACTACCGGAGCTACCGTCGCCTGAAGAACGTCGCGCTGTGGGAGTCAAAGGACGGCGCCTTCCAGGCCTACATTTCCTGCGACCTGCCGGCGGGCGCGCTGAAGAACCTCAAGCCCGTATCCATCGCCGTCAGCAAACAAGGCAAGCTGACGCGCCTCGCCTGCAGCTACCCCGAAGGCATCCTCTTCACCCACCGCAGCAAGGCGCAATGCAAGGTGCAGGGCGACGGCAACTGCGCCGCCGACCCGGCCGCCTGCAAGGCCATCTGCGACTGATCATGGTCGCCCCACCTGTGGGAGCGGCGTCCCCGCCGCGATATCGGCGGCCGCAATCGCGGCGAGGACGCCGCTCCCACACGGTGTTTCAGGGCCAGGCATGCCTCGGCTGAATTTGCAGCCAATATGCCGATCACCCCCTTCCATTTCGGCCCCGGCGCCCTCTTCAAGGCCGCAGCGCCGCAGCACGTCAGCTGGACGGCCTTCGCGCTCGCCAACGGCCTCATCGACCTCGAACCCATCCTGCTTTTCTTCCTCACCGGCGAGCCGGCGCACCGCTTCTTCCACACCCTGCCCGGCGCCACGCTGGCCGCCCTCGCCGCCGTCTGGCCGGGAAGAATCGCCTGCGAGGCCTGGCTGCGCTTCTGGAACCGCCAGTTGAGCCCGGCGCAGGCGAGATGGCTCGGCTGTCCGGCGATGATCACATCGAAGCAGGCCCTCGTCGGCGCCCTGCTCGGCGCCTGGAGCCACCTCGCGCTCGACATGGCAATGCACGTCGACGTGCGCCCGCTCTGGCCCGTCATCGCCGCCAATCCCTGGCACGGCTGGATGTCGGTCGATGGACTGCATGTGCTGTGTGTCGCGAGCGGGCTTGTGGCGCTTGCAGTCTGGGGCGTGATGAAAGCTGCCAGGCGAAGGTGAAGCCAGGCATCGGCGGGAAAAGTCAGTCCCTGTGATACGGCGATTCGTCAAGGCAGAGCGCGTACTTTCGGCCAGAAGC
>JAEHDO010000290.1 GCA_016880375.1 Betaproteobacteria bacterium
GAGCCGCTGAAGATCGTCGCCACCCGCGGCATGACGGTCGACACCCAGGAGTATCACCCCGAGCCGCGCGTGGCCGCCATCGTGGCGAACCACCACAAGCCGGAGTTCGTGGTGAACGTCAAGGAAACCGGCAAGGTGCTGATGGCCAACTACTCCGACCTCAACAACCTCAAGGTCACCGAGATCGCCACCGCCCGCTTCCTGCATGACGGCGGCTGGGAATCCTCGCAGCGCTACGTCATGATGGCCGCCAACCAGTCGGACAAGGTCGTCGTCATCGACACCAAGGAAGGCAAGCTGGAGTCCATCGTCAGCGTCGGCAAGATCCCGCATCCGGGCCGCGGCGCCAACTTCAAGCATCCGAAGTTCGGCCCCGTCTGGGCGACCAGCCACCTCGGCGACGAGACCATCAGCCTGATCGGCACCGATCCCAAGGGCAACAAGAAGAACGCCTGGAAGGTGGTGCAGACGCTGAAGGGCCAGGGCGGCGGTTCGCTCTTCATCAAGACCCACCCGAAATCGAAGAACCTGTGGGTGGATACCACGCTGAACCCGGATGCGGCCGTCAGCCAGTCGATCGCGGTGTATGACATCAACAACCTCGACAAGGGCTTCCAGGTGCTGCCGATCGGCGAATGGGCCGGCGTGGGCGAGGGCGCCAAGCGCGTCGTCCAGCCGGAATACAACAAGGCCGGCGACGAGGTCTGGTTCTCCGTCTGGAGCGCCAAGAACCACCAGTCGGCGATCGTCGTGGTCGATGACAAGACGCGCAAGCTGAAGGCCGTCATCAAGGATAAGGCGCTGATCACGCCGACCGGCAAGTTCAACGTCTATAACACCCAGAAAGACGTGTATTGATCGGGAATCGGCGCCAGCCGATGTGAACGGGGGCCTGCGGGCCCCCGTTTTTTTAGTTACGACCGCTGCGCTTGACGCCGATGAAACTGGCGTCAGCCCCCACTAAAACATCGTTTGCGGGCATTGACAAATATCAACGCGCTGCTCACCCCCCCCGGGCATGCTTCCTCCTGTCCGAGACCCGATACCCGGTAATGATCCGATTCCCCGCCCTTTGTCTGTGCCTGCTGGCGCCGATGGCATCTCCGGCGGCCGATCCGTCGCCCGAGCGCACGCGCGAACTGGTGCGCATGGTTCGGCAGGATTGCGGCTCCTGCCACGGCCTGACCCTCAAGGGTGGCCTCGGTCCGCCGCTATTGCCCGAGACGCTGCGCGAAAAGCCGGCGGAGTCGCTCCGGTATACTGTGCTCCTTGGCCGTCCGGGTACGCCCATGCCGCCCTGGAATGCCTTCATGACCGAGGCCGAGGCCGACTGGATCGTGCGCCAGTTGATGCAAGGCTTTCCCGAAGAGATCCGCTGATGAAATCCCTGCTATCTATTCTTGCCGCCCTGCTGCTGTCCGCCTGCTCAGGCGCCGCCCTGCGCGGCACCGGCGATCTCGGCATCGTCATCGAGCGCGCCACCGGCAGCGTGGCAGTGGTCGACTCCAGTGCGAAAAGCATCCTCGGCCGCGTCGAGGGCCTCGGCGATCTCTCGCACGCCTCCGCCGTCTATTCGCGCGACGGCCGCTATGCCTACGTCTTCGGCCGCGACGGCGGTCTGACCAAGGTGGACATCCTCGAGCGGCGCATAGCGAAACGCATCATCCAGGCCGGCAACTCCATCGGCGGCGCCATTTCGCAGGACGGCCGCCTGGTCGCCGCGCAGAACTACCAGCCGGGCGGCGTGAAGGTGTTCGACGCCGACACGCTCGAACTGCTCGCCGACATTCCCGCGACTTTCGGGGACGGCAAGCAATTCTCCAAGGTGGTCGGCCTCGCCGACGTGCCGGGCAACAAGTTCGCCTATGCGCTCTTCGATGCCGGCGAGATCTGGGTCGCCGACCTGTCGAAGCCGCGCGAGCCGAAGCTGACCAAGTTCCGCAACATCGGCAGCCAGCCCTACGACGGCCTGGTGACGCCGGACGGACGCCATTACATTGCCGGCCTCTTTGGCGAAGACGGCCTCGCCCTGGTCGACCTGTGGCAGCCGGAGCAGGGCGCGCGGAAGATCCTCGCCAACTACGGCAAGGGTGCGGAGAAGCTGCCGGTATTCAAGATGCCGCACCTGCGCGGCTGGGCGGTGGCCGGCGGACGCGCCTACCTGCCCGCCATCGGCAGGCACGAGGTGCTGGTGGTCGACACCGCAACCTGGCAGGAAGTCGGCCGCATTCCCGTCAAGGGCCAGCCGGTGTTCGTCATGGCGCGGCCGGACGGCCGCCAGATCTGGGTGAACTTCGCCTTCCCCGACTACAGCCAGGTGCAGGTCATCGACACGCTCGAGCAGAAGGTGGTGCAGACGCTCTCGCCCGGCAAGGCCGTGCTGCACATGGAATTCACGCCACGCGGCGAAAACGTCTGGATCTCGGCGCGCGACGACAACCGCGTCGCGGTGTATGACACCGCCAGCTTCGCCAAACTGGCGGAACTGCCGGCGCAGACGCCGTCGGGCATCTTCTTCACCAGCCGCGCCGCGCGGATAGGGTTCTGATGGATTCCCTCGACTTCCGCCTGATCAATGAATTCCAGCGCGACTTTCCGCTGGAGGCGCAGCCCTTCGCGGAGATCGCCTGGCGCCTGTGCACCGACGAGGAAACCGTCCTCGCCGCCCTGCAGCGCCTGCGCGAGGAGGGCGTGGTCAGCCGCGTCGGCGCGGTGTTCGCGCCGCGCCGCGTCGGCGCCAGCACGCTCGCCGCGCTGGCGGCACCGCCCGAACAGTTGGAAGCGATCGCGGCGCGTGTCAGCGCCCGGCCCGAGGTCAATCACAACTACGAGCGCGAGCACCGCTACAACCTGTGGTTCGTCGTCACGGCGCGCGACGAGGCGCACCTGGCCGGGGCACTCGCCGCCATCGAGCGCGACACCGGCTGCCGGGTCATCTCGCTGCCGCTGGAGCACGAGTTCTACATCGACCTCGGCTTCGACCTCGCCGGCGTCTGCAAGGCGCCGTGCACCACGCGCCGCATCGAGGCCGGCAACCTGCGCGAACTGACTTTGCCGGAGCAGAAGCTGATGGGCGCGCTGCAGCACGGCCTCGACCTCGTGCCGCAGCCCTTCGCCAGGCTAGGCGAGCAGGCGGGCCTGGACGAGGCGGAAGTCATCGCCACCCTCAAGCGCTGGCGCGGCGAGGGGCTGATCAAGCGCTTCGGCGTCGTCGTGCGCCACCACGAGCTCGGCTACACCGCCAACGCCATGGTCGTCTGGGACCTGCCCGATGCCGAAGTCGAGCGCGTCGGCGGACTGCTCGCCGCCGAGCCGGAGGTGACGTTGTGCTACCAGCGCCGGCGCCACCTGCCGGAATGGCCCTACAACCTTTACTGCATGATCCATGGTCGCGAGCGCGCCGGGGTCGAGCGTGCCGTGGCGGAGCTGCGCGAGCGCTTCCGGCTCGGCCATGTCCCGCACGCCATCCTGTTTTCCCGCCGCCGCTTCAAGCAGCGCGGCGCCCACTACATCCCGCAGGCCGAAGCCGCCCATGGATGAGCTCGACCGCGCCATCGTCAACGTCCTGCAAGGCGGCTTTCCGATTTGCGACGAGCCCTACCGCGAGGTGGCGGAACAGCTCGGCATCGCCGAGGCCGAGTTGATCGCGCGGCTGGGCCGCATGCTGGAAGAGAAATCGCTGACGCGCTTCGGCCCGATGTTCCAGGTCGAGCGCATGGGCGGTGCCTTCGTGCTGGCGGCGCTGGCCGTGCCCGAGGCGGATTACGAGCGCGTGGCGGAGCAGGTGAACGCCCTGCCGGAAGTGGCGCACAACTACCGCCGCGAGCACGCGCTGAACATGTGGTTCGTGCTGGCCACCGAGACGCCGGCTGGTATTGCCGCGGCGATCGACAGCATCGAACGCACGACAGGATTGAAGGTCTACGCCTTTCCCAAGCTGAAGGAATACTTCGTGGAGATGAAGCTGGCAGCATGACGGATATCCCCACTCTCGACGCGGATGATCGCCGCCTGATCGTGGCGACCCAGGGCGGCCTGCCGCTCACGCCGCGCCCCTACCACGCCCTCGCCGAACAGCTCGGCCTGGCGGCGGAGGACGTCAAGGTACGCCTGCGCCGAATGCTGGAGAGCGGCGTCATCCGCCGCATCGGCGCCGTGCCCAACCATTACGCCCTCGGTTACACCGCCAACGGCATGAGCGTGTGGGACGTGCCCGACGCGCGCATCGATGCGCTGGGCGAGCAGGTCGGCCGCCTGCCCTTCGTCACCCATTGCTACCACCGCCCGCGCGCCCTGCCACTGTGGCCCTACAACCTGTTCGCCATGGTGCATGGCAAGAGCCGCGGGGAAGTCGAGGCGCAGATCGAGCAGATCGCCGCGCTGCTCGGCGACGACTGCCGCGCCCGCGACGTGCTCTACAGCAGCCGCATCCTGAAGAAGACCGGCCTTCGCATTGGCGGTTGAGGATTCATCATGTTCCGAATCAGTCAATACATGGAGGAGATTGCGCATCCCACACCGTTGGGGCCGAAGCGCAATCCTCCGGGCCCGGTCGTCATCTGGAATCTGATAAGACGCTGCAACCTCACCTGCAAGCATTGCTACTCGATCTCCGCCGACAAGGATTTTCCCGGCGAGCTGTCCACCGCGGAAATCTACGGCGTGATGGACGATCTCAAGCGCTTCCGCGTGCCGGTGCTGATCCTCTCCGGCGGCGAGCCGCTGCTGCGGCCGGACATCTTCGACATCGCCCAGCGCGCCAAGGGCCTGGGCTTCTACGTCGGCCTCTCTTCCAACGGCACGCTGATCGACGAATCCAGCATCCGCCGTATCGCCGAGACTGACTTTGACTACGTCGGCGTCAGCCTCGACGGCATCCGCGAGACGCACGACAAGTTCCGCCGCATGCAGGGCGCCTTCGAGAAGTCGCTCGCCGGCATCCGCCTCTGCCGCGACGCAGGACTGAAGATCGGCGTGCGCTTCACCATGACGCAGGACAATGCCCACGACCTGCCCGGGCTGCTGAAGCTCGTCGAGGACGAGGGCATCGACCGCTTCTATTTCTCGCACCTCAACTACGCCGGTCGCGGCAACAAGAACCGCAAGGACGACGCCCACCACCAGATGACACGC
>JAEHDO010000291.1 GCA_016880375.1 Betaproteobacteria bacterium
ATGGCCGACACCTCCGCCATCGTCAGGACGCGCACGTTGCGGTTGCCCTTGAGGCGGCGCAGGTTGATCTCCAGGCCGCAGGTGGGGTGGCACATCTTGGGAAAGTAGCGGTAGAGCTGGGCGGTGCGCCCGCCCAGCGTCGGCAGCTTCTCGGCGAGGATGACCTGCTTGCCGCACTCGGCGGCTTCGAGCGCCGCCGTCATGCCGGAGATGCCGCCGCCGACGACGAGAATCGTCTGGCTGGTAGCGATGGATGCTGACATCGAGCCTCCCGGGAACTGAAATGCTTGTTGAAGAACAGAAGCGGATTCTAATCAACAACGCCCTGATTTCCGTCTGAATTTGCCTATATCGGGATTGAAACTCTAAATCCCGATTCGGGATGAAGCTTGATGCAGATCAAACCATTGCGTGCGTCAGGGTCAAGCAGCGGCGAATGACAGTCGCTGAATGGCGAATTCCATCGCTGCCAGGTCGCCGAGCACCCAGGTCGCCGCCGGTGCGCCGAGACCGGCCACGGTGCCGGGATTCACCAGCCAGGTGATGCCGCCCTTGACGTTTGCCTGCTGCGCGATATCAGGCTTGTGGCTGTGGCCGCAGCAGACCAGGTCGTAGTCGCCGGTGCAGGCCATCGCCCGGCCGTAGTGTGGAAAATGCACCAGAAATATTTTCCGTCCGCCCAACTCGATCGCAGCATCGCCGCCGTGGTAGTGCAGAAGACCTTCGGAGCGCGCCGCCATCTGGCAGATCGCGGTGAAGTCGCCGAGGTTATTGCCGTGGATGACATGCACCGGCAGGCCGATCTTCAGCAGGGGCTTCAGGGTATTCGGGCCGATGATGTCGCCGCAATGCAGTACGGCGCCGGCGCCGAGGGATTTGGCTTCCTCGACGGCGGCGGCCAGCATGGGGCCGCGGTCGTGGCTGTCGGAGACGATGCAAATCTTCATCAGACGATGAGGGGACCGTGGTAGTCGTCGTCCGGGCCGAGGCCAGGATTGGACATGATGGCGCGACGCTTCGCGTCATGGTCGACCTGCAGTTGCAGCAGGGTTCGCACGCAGTCCTCGATGGCTTCATAATCCTGCTCGCCGATGCGGTACTGCCGCTCTTCGGTGTAGAAAAAATAGGAGCGGTAGCGCCGGTCGGGCAGCTTGCAGACGACGAACTGCACGTTGCGTTCGTTCCAGTAAATTCCCGGCACGGTGGTGAGCGCTTCCGAGCCCGGCGTCAGGCGCACCTCGACATCGGCCTCCTGCAGGTCGACGAGCTGGCCGTAACGGTAGATCATGGCGGCTTCGACGGCGCGCCGCTCGGCGGGGTTGAATGCGGGAATATCGCTCATGGGAAACCTGCTGGCATGAAAACGGACAGTATCCAGCATTCGAGCTTACACCAGCCCATAAGTAGCGCAAGTGTAGGCTGCTTATGGTGAAATAAAAACAATTGGCTTGAGGACTTGGCGCAAAGCCCGAAGAATATCAACAATTACTAATATATTTAATTCCAAACCATGTCCGCTTCGATTCCGCCCGTGCAGGAGGTAAAGAAAACCACCTGCTACATGTGCGCCTGCCGCTGCGGCATCCGCGTGCATCTGGTCGACGGGCAGGTGCGCTACATCGACGGCAATCCCGACCATCCGCTCAACCAGGGCGTGATCTGCGCCAAGGGCAGCTCGGGCATCATGAAGCAGTATTCGCCGGCGCGGCTGACGAAACCCCTGCTGCGCAAGCCGGGCAGCGAGCGCGGCGCGGGCGAATTCGAGGCGATTTCCTGGGAGCAGGCCTTCACGATCCTGTCCGAGCGCCTCGCCAAGATCCGAGCCACCGACCCGAAGCAGTTCGCCCTGTTCACCGGCCGCGACCAGATGCAGGCGCTGACGGGTCTCTTCGCGCGCCAGTTCGGCACGCCCAACTATGCGGCGCACGGCGGCTTCTGCTCGGTGAACATGGCCGCCGGCATGATCTACACCATCGGCGGCTCCTTCTGGGAGTTCGGCGGGCCGGACCTCGACCGCGCCAAGCTCTTCGTCATGATCGGCACGG
>JAEHDO010000292.1 GCA_016880375.1 Betaproteobacteria bacterium
CTTCATACGGCATGCGGCCCTTGGCGTGCTTGTCGCGGATGAAGCGTTCCTCCTCCGCGGCGGCCACCAGCTTGCCGTCGATGTAGAGCGCGGCGGAAGGGTCGTGAGAAAGCGAGCCGGACAGGCCGAGGACGGTCAATGACAAGTCATGCCTCCCAAGCCGACAGGAAGGCCTGCCAGTGCGGCTGCTTGAGGCTTTCCAGCGCCAAGCGCACCGCCTGCACTTCCGCCTCGAAGGCCTTCGCTGTCAGCACCCCGCGCAGGCGCTGGAAGCGCAGGAAGACGAGGAAGGTGTTCACCACGTCGGTCTCGCAATAGTCGCGGATCTCGTCGATGCGTCCGTCCTGCCAGGCGCCCCACACCGCCGAGCCGTCCATGCCGAGCTTGCCGGGCAGGCCCATCAGCTTCGCCAGCTCGTCGAGCGGCGCGCTGGCGCGCGGCTGGTACAGCGCGAGGAGATCCATCAGGTCGAGGTGGCGACTATGGTAGCGGCTGATGTAGTTGTTCCACTTGAAGTCGCGGTCGTCTTCACCCTGGTCCCAGTAGCGCGGCGCGGCGACGTTGTGGATGAGGCCGCGATAGTGCAGCACCGGCAGGTCGAAGCCGCCGCCGTTCCAGGAGACGATCTGCGGCGTGAACTTCTCGATGCCGTCGTAGAAGCGCTGGATGATCCCGGCCTCATTCAGCTTCGGCTCGGCCAGCGACCAGACGGTGAAGCGGTCGCCCTCACGCAGCGCACAGGAGATGACGGCGACGCGCTGCAGGTGCAGCGGCAGGAAGTCGTTGCCCGTGGCCGCGCGCCGCTTCTGGAAGGCGAACTCGGCTACCTCGTTGTCAGTGAGGTCGGCCGGCAGGTCGTGCAGCTTGCGGATCCCCGCCGTGTCGGGAATCGTCTCGATGTCGAAGGCCAGGACGGGCGTCATTTCTCCGCTCCGCCGGCTTCCCGCGCGGGCTCCGCCGCCTTGCCCGAGGCATCGGGGAAGTGGACATGCAGATTGACGCAGCCGGCAAGCAGGGCAGCAAGGATTGGCAAGAGGAGTCTCATACTCATTCGATGACGACGCCGGGACGGCCCGCGATCACTTCGCGGATGCGCGCCACCAGCGCCTCCCAGTCGATATGCCGATTGTAGCCGATGATGCTCACCGACGGCATGCCGCTGCCGCGCATGAGGACGACGCCGTCGCCCTCGCGCTCGACGCCCTCCAGCAGGCAGATGCCGTTTCGCAGCGCGCAGCCGAAGCCGATGCGCGAGTAGCCGAAGCTGAAGCCGGAGCGTTCCGGCACGCGCGCCAGCCGCTCCGGCGAACCGGCCTCGCCCAGCGCGGTGATGTCCTTCAGTGCGCCGACGCTCAAGCTGCGCGGGTAGTCGCCCGGGCTGCTGGCGATGCGCGCATCGAAGCGCAGCGGCTTCCAGCCCTGCAGTTCGAGGTCGTGCAGGTCGGCGTCGAAGCGCCCCTCGATGGCGCCGAAGGCGAAGGTGCGCGTGAGCATGCCGAGGTCGAGGTTGCGCGCAGTGACGTCGGCGACGAAGCGGCGGCCCTTGCCGAACGGATCGATCAGGCGCAGCTGGTGCACGATGATTCCGCCGTCGAAGACCTCGATGCTGAGCGCGCCGTCCAGCCGCAGCACACCCTGCTCGAAGGCGATGCGCGGCACGCGTGCCGTGAGGCTGCCCGCCATGGCCGGCAGCTTCAGCGCCCGCGACAGCTTCGGCATGGAGACGCCTTCGATGCCGCCCTCGAACTCGCCGTGCCAGCCGGACTGACTTTTCGCCAGGCGCAGCGAATCGATGAGAAAGCTTCCATCGAGCATGGGGGCAACCAGCCCCTTGACGGAGGCCTCGTTCCCCCCGAGCCGCAGCGGCAGACTGAAGCCGGCCAGCGGCAGGTCGCCGATGCGCCCGGCGGCAACGCCGATCTCGGCCTCGGTGGGCACTTCTGCATCCCAGGGAATCTGCGCGTTCACGCCGTCCAGTGCCAGATAGCCGGTGTTGTCCGCCAGCGTGGCATCCTCCAGCCCGGCATAGAAGCGGCGCAGGCCGCCAGCCGCCCACTCGGCAGAAAAGCGGGCATGGCCTGAAGCCCGCCATTCCGGAAAGCCCAGCCCGGCAAGCCAGGGCTGCACCCACTCGCGCATGGCAGTGGCAAGGTCGAGCCGCTCGGTGACGAAGCCCCAGTCGGTCGCCTCGCCCCGCTCGCGGTCCCAGCGCAGGCCGGCGATAACGGCGCCGAATTCGGCGACATCCAGGCGGGCCAGCGCCACGTCGATGCTTTTTGCCGACAGCACCCCTTCGGCGTCGATGCGCACGCCGGCCTGGCGTCGCCATGGCGCGCGATAGAACTCGCCCTGCGGCCAGTCCAGCCGGGCCTGCCACTGCCAGTCGGCGCCGCTGCGCGTGGCACCGGCCTTGAGGCTGAAAGCGATGTCCTTGCCGGCGATGTCGCCCTCCCGGCTGGCGAATTCAAGGCCGCGCACATCGAGGTCGAGCCGCGCCTGGCCGGCCTCGACGTGCAGGCCGATGTCGATCCTGCCGGAAGGATGCCAGCCGCGCAGGCGCTTCACCAGCGGCGAGAAGGCAACGGCATCGACGTCGCGGATGGAAAACGAGAAGAAGCCGTCGCCCGGCCGCCAGGCCAGGGAGAACGGCAGCGCCGGCCGGCGGCTGCCGCGCTCGTCCTCGCGACGCACCTGCCCTTCGGGACAGTCCAGCCGGCGCCCGTCGAAGTAGAAACCGGCGCAATGGATGCGCAGCTCGCGGTACTCGGCGCCGGCGACCCGCAGGCGGCCGAGGCGTATCTCGGCCTCGCCGCGCCGAACCGCATCGAAGGCGATGCTGACGTTGTCGGCCTCGAAGGCGGCGTGGCTGATTGAACCGAGGGAGAGCGTGACCTGCGCCGCAACCGCCGGCAGGGCGGCCAGGCACAGCAACAGGGAGAACAGCCTAGGCCGGAAAAACACCGGTCGACAAATAGCGATCGCCGCGATCGCAGACGATGGTGACGATCACCGCGTCGCGCACCTGCCCGGCCACGCGCAGCGCCACCGCCATGGCGCCGCCGGAGGAAATACCGGCGAAGATGCCTTCCTCGCGCGCCAGGCGCCGCGTCATCGCCTCGGCGTCGGCCTGATTGACGTATTCCAGGCGGTCTACGCGGGATTTGTCGTAGATCTTCGGCAGGTATTCCTCGGGCCACTTGCGGATGCCGGGGATCTGCGAGCCCTCTTCCGGCTGGCAGCCGACGATCTCGATCTGCGGATTTTTTTCCTTGAAGAAGCGCGAGCAGCCGACGATGGTGCCGGTGGTGCCCATGCTGGAGACGAAATGGGTGATCTTCCCGTTCGTGTCGCGCCAGATTTCCGGCCCGGTGCCCTCGTAGTGCGAGAGCGGGTTGTCCGGGTTGGCGAACTGGTCGAGCATGATGCCGCGGCCCTCGGCGACCATCTTGTCGGCGACGTCGCGCGCCATCTCCATGCCGCCCTTCTGCGGGACGAGCACGATGTCGGCGCCGAAGGCACGCATGGTCTGGCGCCGTTCGATGGAGAGGTGCTCGGGCATGATCAGCACCATCCTGTAGCCGCGCATGGTCGCCGCCATCGCCAGGGCGATGCCGGTGTTGCCGCTGGTGGCCTCGATCAGGGTGTCGCCGGGCTTGATGTCGCCGCGCTTCTCGGCGCGCAGGATCATCGACAGCGCCGGCCGGTCCTTCACCGAGCCGGCCGGGTTATTGCCCTCCAGCTTGGCGAGGATGACATTGCCGCGGCGTTCGTTCTCCTCGCCGGGCAGACGCTTCAGGCGCACCAGGGGCGTGTTGCCGACGAAGTCCTCGAGAACCTGCTTCATGATCCGATCCGGCTGCTCACATATTGCGCTACGCCTTCCTCCACCGTCGCAAACGGCGCCTCGTAGCCGGCCTGGCGCAATTGCGAGATGTCGGCCTCGGTATAACTCTGGTACTTGCCTTTCAGCGCTTCGGGAAAGGCGACATACTCGATGACATTGCGGCTGCGCAGGTCCGCCAGCGGCAGGGGCGCCTCGCCCTTGGCGGCGCGGCAGGCATTCACGGTGGCGACGGCGACATCGTTGAAGGACTGCGCGCTTCCCGTGCCGAGGTTGTATATGCCGGAGGCGCCGCTGTCGAGGAAATGCAGGTTCGCCTTGACGACGTCGTCGATGAAGACGAAGTCGCGCCGCTGCTCGCCGTTGCCGTAGCCGTCGCAGCCCTCGAAGAGCCTGACCTTGCCCTCGGCCTGGTACTGGTTGAAGAAATGGAAGGCCACCGAGGCCATGCGGCCCTTGTGCTGCTCGCGCGGGCCGTAGACGTTGAAATAGCGGAAGCCGGCGACCTGCGAGGGAAAGTCAGCCTCCGCGAGACGGCGGCGCACCACCTGGTCGAAGAGGAACTTCGAATAGCCATAGACGTTGAGCGGCGCCTCGAACTCGCGCAACTCACGGAACACCCGGCCGCCGCCGTAGACCGAAGCCGAGGAGGCATAGAGGAAGGGCACTTCCTGGTCGAGGCAGAAGTCGAGCAGCTCCAGGGAATAGC
>JAEHDO010000293.1 GCA_016880375.1 Betaproteobacteria bacterium
GCGCGCGAGCGCCTGGTCGAGGTCACCCAGCGCGAGGTGTTCGCACCGATTTATGTAAAATTGGCCCAATCCGATACAGGACCGAACGATGTCGACGTCCCAACCGTACACGCCTGAAGAATACAAGCGCATCCTCGAAACCGCGCTGCTGGCGGCATCGGACCCGCTACCGCTGTCCGACCTGAAGAAGCTGTTCGACGACGAGTTCGACGACGACACCTGGCGCGTGCTGCTCAACGACCTGCGCTCGGAGTGGTCAGGGCGCGGCATCGAATTGGTGCAAATCGCGAGCGGCTGGCGCTTCCAGACCAAGCCGGAATTCCAGCCCTATCTCGACCGACTGAAGAACGAAAAGCCGCCGCGATATTCACGGGCCGTTCTGGAGACGCTGGCCATCATTGCCTACCGCCAGCCGGTGACGCGCGGCGACATCGAGGACATCCGCGGCGTTGCCGTTACCCCTAACGTGCTGAAGATACTGGAAGGCCGCGGCTGGATCGATACCGTCGGCCATCGCGACACGCCGGGGCGCCCGGCGCTGTATGCCACGACCAAGCGCTTCCTCGACGACCTGCGCCTGAGAAGCCTGGCAGAACTGCCGCCGCTCACCGAAATCGAACGGGTGATGGATCTTGCCGACGCCGCGCAAGCGTAGCCCGTTGCGCCGGCCCGAGCCGGTCCGGGGCGAGGGTTCACGACCCGCTTCGCCGCCCGGGAAGCGACCGTCTACTGAGCGCCAGGAAGTCGACGGCAACCGCATCGCACCCCAGGGCAAGCCGCATCCCGGCGGACGCCGCGGCCAGCCCATGCGCCACGTCGTCCAGGCCGAGCCGCAAAAGCTGCACAAGATGCTGGCCCAGGCCGGCCTCGGCTCGCGCCGCGAACTCGAGGAATGGATCGTCGCCGGGCGGGTCAGCGTCAATGGCAAGCCGGCCCACGTCGGCCAGCGCATCGGCCCGCAGGACCGCATCAAGGTCAATGGCAAGCCGGTCAACCTGAAATTCGCACCGCGTACCCCGCGCATCCTCATCTACCACAAGCAGGAGGGGGAGATCGTCTCTCGCGACGATCCGGAGGGCCGGCCCAGCGTCTTCGACAGACTGCCGCGCATCGGCGGCGGCCGCTGGGTGAACGTCGGCCGGCTCGACTTCAACACCGAGGGACTGCTGATCTTCACCAGCAGCGGCGAGTTGGCCAATCGGCTCATGCATCCGCGCTACGAGATGGAGCGTGAGTACGCCGTGCGCGTCATCGGCGAACTGCAGCCGGAGCAGGAGCAGGCATTGCTCGACGGCATCGAACTGGAGGATGGCGAGGCGCACTTCAGCACCCTCATGTCGCGCGGCGGCGAAGGCACCAACCGCTGGTATCACGTCACCCTCAACGAAGGCCGCAACCGCGAGGTGCGGCGCATGTTCGAGGCCATCGGCGTGCAGGTGAGCCGCCTGATTCGCGTGCGTTTCGGCCCGGTTTCCCTGTCGCCGCGACTGAAGCGGGGCATGGCGCATGAACTCTCCGAGGAGGAAGTCCGGATCCTCATGAAAGCCCTGCCGAAATGACGCAACGCCGGCAAGTGTTTGATTCTTGCCGGCGTCCTCTGCTATAATTATCGAGTTTTCTGGTTCCGGGTCTGTTCCGCTGCTGTTGTCGGCGGAGGGCTTGGGGACGGTGGGATGGGCGTTTCGCCCATTTTTTATTTGTGCGTCGTGTATGGAATTGCAGAGGGTCATCGAGCAGGCGGTAGACGGCCTGGGCTACGAGTTGGTGGATTTCGAGACCAGCCCGCGCTCACGCCTGTTGCGCGTCTTCATCGACAGTCCGAACGGGGTGGCGATCGAGGATTGCACCAGGGTCAGCAACCACCTGACCCGCCTGTTCGCGGTCGAGAACATCGATTATGACCGGCTGGAGGTGTCCTCGCCTGGCCTCGACCGGCCGCTGAGGAAAGAGGCGGATTTTGTCCGCTTTGCCGGTCAGGAGGCGCAGATACGCTTGCGACTGGCCATCAGCGGACAGCGCAACTTCACCGGCAAGCTGGCCGGTGTCGAGGACGGGCGGCTGCGGCTGGAA
>JAEHDO010000294.1 GCA_016880375.1 Betaproteobacteria bacterium
GCGGCCGCCCACCGCCGCTTCAGCGAACGGCAGCGGCTTGCCGTCCGCGCCGAGGAAGCGTTCCGGGCGCGCGGCTGACGGTGCCGTCTCGCGCCCGTCGTAGGCGCGCAGCTTGTTCTGGCGCATGTCGTGGTAGAGCAGGAAGCCGCCACCACCGAGGCCAGAAGACTGCGGCTCGACCAGATTCAGCACCAGTTGCGCCGCGATTGCCGCATCCGCCGCGGTGCCGCCGGCCCGCAGGATCTCGACGGCGGCATCGGTGGCGAGCGGATTGGCGGTCACCGCCATGAAGAGGCGGCCGCGCGCTTCCTGAAAAGAGGAGTAACCGCTTGCCGCTTCGGGTTGCGGGGGAGCATCCGCCAGCGCGCTCATGCCTATACCGGCCAGAAGCCCGATCAGCCCTATTCCTATCAACTTGTTCATTTCAGCGCTCAAAAAAACGGGCAACCCGAAGGTTGCCCGTATTGTTGCAGCGATCAGACTATCAAGCTATCAGCGGCACAATCAGCAGCGCGACGATATTGATGATCTTGATCAGCGGGTTCACCGCCGGGCCGGCCGTATCCTTGTACGGGTCGCCTACGGTATCGCCGGTCACCGCCGCCTTGTGGGCCTCAGACCCCTTGCCGCCGAAATGGCCGTCCTCGATGTACTTCTTGGCGTTGTCCCAGGCGCCACCGCCAGTGGTCATGGAAATCGCCACGAAGAGGCCGGTGACGATGGTACCCACCAGCACGCCGCCGAGGGCCTGCGGGCCGAGCAGCACGCCGACCAGCACCGGCACCAGCACCGGCAGGAGCGACGGGATCATCATCTCCTTGATGGCGGCCTTGGTCAGCATGTCCACGCAGGTGCCGTATTCCGGCTTGGCCTTGCCTTCCATGATGCCGACGATTTCCTTGAACTGGCGACGCACTTCGATCACCACCGCACCGGCGGAACGGCCGACCGCTTCCATCGCCATGGCGCCGAAGAGGTAGGGAATCAGGCCGCCGATGAAGAGGCCGATGATCACCATGTGGTTGGAAAGGTCGAAGGTCAGCATCTTGCCGGCCGACTCGAGCGCATGCGTGTAGTCGGCGAACAGCACCAGCGCGGCGAGCGCGGCGGAGCCGATGGCATAGCCCTTGGTGACGGCCTTGGTGGTGTTGCCCACCGCGTCCAGGGGGTCCGTGACGGCGCGCACTTCCTTCGGCAGTTCCGCCATCTCGGCAATGCCGCCGCCGTTGTCGGTGATGGGACCGTAGGCGTCCAGGGCGACAATGATGCCGGCCATGGAGAGCATGGAGGTCGCGGCAATGGCAATGCCGTAGAGGCCGCCCAGCGCATGGGCACCCCAGATCGACAGGCACACGGCGGCGACCGGCAGGGCGGTCGACTTCATCGACACGCCGAGGCCGGCGATGATGTTGGTGCCGTGGCCGGTGGTGGAGGCTTCCGCGATGTGCTTCACCGGGTTGAAGTCCGTGCCGGTGTAGTACTCGGTGATCACCACCATGGCGCCGGTGAGAATCAGGCCGATTACCGCGCAGGCATACAGGCGCATTACCGCGCCGCCGTTGATCTTCAGGACTTCGTCGAGCGCATTGTCCGGCATGAAGTATTGCGTCAGCGGATAGTAGGCGATCAGCGCCAGCACGCCGGCGACGATCAGGCCGCGGTAAAGGGCGTTCATGATCTTGCCGCCCTCGCGCGCCTTGACGAAGAAGACGCCGATGATCGAAGCGATGATGGAGAAGCCGCCCAGCGCCAGCGGGTAGATCACCGCGGCTTCGGCGTTGGCCTTCAGCATCAGCGCGCCGAGCAGCATGGTCGCCACCGTCGTCACGGCGTAGGTCTCGAACAGGTCGGCCGCCATGCCGGCGCAGTCGCCGACGTTGTCGCCGACGTTGTCGGCGATCACCGCCGGGTTGCGCGGGTCATCCTCGGGAATGCCGGCTTCGACCTTGCCCACC
>JAEHDO010000295.1 GCA_016880375.1 Betaproteobacteria bacterium
GCGCTCGACCATGCCCAGCCCGATGATCGGCAGCGGGCTCGCCGTGCAGGAGACGATCACGTCGTACTCGGCCAACCGCTCGCCGATCTCGTCGAGCCGCATGGCGTCGCCCGAGAAGCGCGCCGCCAGGGCCTCGCCGCGCGCCAGCGTGCGGTTGGCGACGGTGATCCGCTTCGGCTGCCGCGCGGCGAAGTGCGCGGCGCACAGCTCGACCATCTCGCCGGCGCCGATGAACAGCACTTTCTGTTCCGCAACATTCTCGAAGATGCGCTCGGCCAGGCGCACCGTCGCCGCCGCCATGGACACGATGTTGGCGCCGATGGCGGTGGTGGAGCGCACCTCCTTCGCCACGGCGAAGGTCTTCTGGAACAGCTTGTGCAGGAGCGTGCCCAGCGTGCCGGCGTTCTCCGCCACGCGCGCCGCCTGCTTCATCTGGCCGAGGATCTGCGGCTCGCCCAGCACCATCGAATCGAGGCCGCTGGCGACGCGGAACATGTGGCGCACGGCATCGCGGCTGGGCAGGGTGTACAGGTAGGGGGAAATGTTCTGCGGCTGCAGCCGGTGGTATTCCGCCAGCCATTGCGCCGCCGCTTCGGGTGCCTCGGCGGCGCAATACAGCTCGGTGCGGTTGCAGGTCGACAGGATCGCCGCCTCGCGCACCTCGTGGCCATGCGTCAGCTCGACCAGCGCCTGCGGCAGGCGCATCGGGTCGAACGCCACCTGTTCGCGCACGGCAAGCGGCGCGGTATGGTGGTTGAGGCCTAGGGCGTAGAGCTGCATGCGGGCGGCTGTCGGAATTTTCCAAGGAAATTATAGCATTAGCACTTGTGACGGGAGGGGTGATGCAGGTCAACCGGAACACAAATAGAAACGGCCCGCCAATTCAGCGGGCCGTTGTTGTCTGGTGGCCAGGGGCGGAATCGAACCGCCGACACGCGGATTTTCAGTCCGCTGCTCTACCAACTGAGCTACCTGGCCTTGAAACCTGTCTTGCTTTCCCAACCGGCTGCGGATTTTGGTTCCGACATAACGTTCGCTACGTTCACGTTAGTCTCCACCGCAACACGCCGGCTAAGCGGCGTGTTGTCAGTCCGCTGCTCTACCAACTGAGCTGCCTGGCCGTCTTCAAAAGAGGCGCGATTATACTGGTTCCGGCTTGAATCGCAAAACCCGGGGACGCGTTCCTGCCGGGCGCTTCCGTATCCCGTCCCGCCAACTTTCGCAAAATTCGCTGCAGCGTAGCAATGCGGCGCTGCGGTTTGGCGCAGGCGCAGGACTCACAAGGGAATTTGCTCATTATTGCGTTGCACAATTCGCGCACTACCGCAAAGCCGTTTTTCAAGCAACTGACTGTCTGTAAGCAATCTGTCAGTTTCCCACGACGATAATGCGCGCTACCCGGAGAATTCAGCTCCATCGACTTCTGGGTGAGGAGAGCGGTGCGCGCAAGAGGGAAAGCCCCAGGCGCATCGGAAACGGCCGAGGCACCAGCCCGCGTCAAACGGGCAATGCCGCGGCGCTTGTCTTACAAAAGGAGGAGTCGCTTCCATGCAACTTACCGAAAAACACAAGGAGTACTGGCAAAAGAC
>JAEHDO010000296.1 GCA_016880375.1 Betaproteobacteria bacterium
ACCAGGCCTACCGGCAGGTGCAGCACGACGTCTACGGCTCGGCCATCCTCACCGCCACCCACGTCTTCTTCGACCGTCGCCTGGTGCGCTGCGGCGACGAGGCGCTGTTCCACCGGCTCGAAGCGCTCGGCGAGCGCGCCGTGCAGGTGCATGACCAGCCCGACGCCGGCCTGTGGGAACTGCGCGGCACTGCGCGCGTGCATACCTTTTCCAGCGTCATGTGCTGGGCCGCCTGCGACCGCCTGGCCAGGATCGCCGAGCGGCTCGGGCTGGCGCAGCGCCGGGATTACTGGCACAGCCAGGCCGAGCGCATCCACCGCGTCGTCTGCGCGCGTGCCTGGAACGGCAAGCTCAACAGCTTCGTCGCCACGCTCGACGGCAATTCGATGGATGCCAGCCTGCTGCTGCTGAACGAGGTCGGCTTCCTGCAGGCCGACGATCCGCGCTTCGCCGGCACGGTCGCCGCCGTCGAGCGCACGCTGCGCCACGGCGACTTCATCTTCCGCTACGTCGAGAAGGACGATTTCGGCGAGCCCGAGAACGCCTTCCTGATCTGCACCTTCTGGTACATCAACGCGCTTTCGGCGCTGGGCCGCCGCGACGAGGCACGGGCCCTCTTCGAGCGCCTGCTCGCCAGCCGCAACCGCCACGGGCTGCTGGCCGAGCACATCGACCCGCGCACGGGCGAGCAATGGGGCAATTTCGTGCAGACCTACAGCATGGTCGGGCTGATCAATTCGGCGATCCGCCTCAGCGTGCGCTGGGACCAGGCCTTCTGACGAGACAGGCACTCGATGCTTTTCCTCGCTGCCGCGCCCGAGCGGCATGGGTGGAAAAAGTCAGTCCCGGCGATGCGGCGTTTCAGTCCTGTGCGGCCTCGACGAAGCGCGCGCGCGCCGATTCGGTGATTGCCAGCACGCAGGGGTGGCTGACGCGGCGTTCGGCGGAAATGGCGAAATACTCGGTGCGCGCCTCGGGACTGCGGCCGAGGACCTTCACGCCGTAGGCGGCGACGATCTCTTCCTCGATGATGGTCGGCACCGGGAAGACGCCGACGCCGGCCTGGCCGAAGGCCGTCATCAGGGCGCTGTCGTCGAATTCGCCGACGATCTTCGGGCGAAGGCGCGCCTTCTCCAGCCAGCGCATCAGCTTCTGCCGCGAGGCGGAGTCCTCGCCCGGCACCAGCAGCGGCAGCTCGGCCAGGCAGTCCGGAAATTTTTTCGCGCAGCGCGCCGCCAGCGCCGGCGCGGCGACGAAGCTCATGCCCGACTCCGCCAGGCGGTGGTTGAAGGCGCGCACGTCGAGTGCGGCGGGCAGCGGCGTGTCGGCGATGACGAGGTCGAGGCGGTGCACCGCCAGTTCGGAGAGCAGGCGCTCGAGGCGGCCTTCGCGGCAGACGATGCGCAATGATTCGCCTACGGCGACGGCCGGCTCCAGCAGGCGATACGCCAGCGATTTCGGCAGCGCGTCGGAGACGCCGACGCGGAAGGTCAGCGGACGCCCCTTCGGATAATGGCGGATCGCCTGCTCGAGTTCGGCGCCGAGCGAGAAGGTCTTGAGTGAGTACTCAATCGGTTGGATGACTTCATCATCAGCAACACCCTGAATGGTGTAGGTGTGGTACGCCCCCGCGGCGAGAAG
>JAEHDO010000297.1 GCA_016880375.1 Betaproteobacteria bacterium
CCGTGCGGCGTGCCGAAGTGTTCGCCAAGGAGAAGATCCTCGAACTGGCAAAGGCCCTGCCGCCTGAACAACTGGCCGAGGTATCGAAAACCCTGAGCTACAAGGCAGTCCACCCGTCGGCTGCCGAAGCGCCCCGCGAACCGCATCTGGGCGTTGGCCCCGACCGGCGCAAGTACCAGGATCCGCGTTACCGCGGCCCGGAACGCCGCAAAGGTGGCGACCGTCGCCTCAAGGCGCGCGCCGCCTAGGTCCGCGACGGCAGGGCCCGTCGATTGACTTCGGCGGAAGATTTTCCTGCACCCCCTGGCATGGCAAGCGGGGATGAGGGTGTCTGTCGCTGCAGTCAGGCGCCCGGGGAACCGGCATGAATCGACAGCAAGCCATCGTCCTGTGGGCCGCCGCCGCCAATCTGGCCCTGGCACTGGCCTTCCCGCCCTACGACTATCTTTCCCTGGCGCACGGCTACGTGCCGACTTTCGCGGGCTTCCATTTTGTCGGTTCAGCCCCGGCCGGCAGCCTGCTCAACCACAACTTCCTCATCCTGGAGGAGATCGTCATCCTCATCAACGCCGGCATTGCCTGGCTGCTGTTGCGCGACGCCGCGTCCCGAAGGGGCCGGCGCATCAGCCGGGGCCAGCGCAGCGTACTCTGGCTGATCGCCATCAACCTGGTGCTGATCCTGCTTTTCCCGCCTTTCGAGAACTACTTCGCCATCAGCAAGGCCACACTGCCCTCCTTCGACGGCTTTTACTTCCTCTTCGGCGACAACGCCCAGCGCCAGATCGTGTCGCCCCTGCTCTACATCGAAGTCGCGCTGGTGCTGGCAAACGGCGGCCTGCTCTGGCTGCTGTTTGCCGAAGGGCGCGGCGCCAGGCTCTCCGCCGCACAGAAGCGGGCGCTGGCCGAATCGCTGCGCGAGCAACAGCAAGGGAAGAAGTAGGCCAGGGTACCCGGCCGGCCGCTCAATGCGCGAGCGGCTGCCAGCCCGGATGCTCGAAGTGGGCGCCGTATTTTTCCAGCGCGCCCAGCACCTTCACGGCACCGTCCTGCCGCTTGACCTTTTTCGACTTGCCTTCCATCGCCTCGATGCCTTCGCCGATGTCGGCGATGACCAGGTGCAACTGTGCATCGGCTTTCGGCTCGAGCTTGCAATTGGCAACGATGCCGCCCACCTCGGCGTTGACCTGCTTCGCCAGCGCGCGGTATTTCGCGGCCGAAAGCTTGCCTTCATGGATGTCGTGCAGCGAAGCGTCCATCAGCTTGCGGATGTTTTGCATGCCCTGGCGCAGCGGTGCGTCGGTTGCCCACTTCTTGCCGTTGTTCAACTCCAGCTTGGCCGGCGCGGCGCCGTGCTCGTGCTTGTGGGCGTCCGCCGCCTGGCTGCCCGCGGCCAGGCCCAGCGCCAGGCTGGCGGCGGCCAGCAGCGTCCGGATTCCCTTCATTGCGTTCATGGTGTCTCCTGATAAGTCGATTGCCCGAATTGGCAATAGCAGCATGTCGGACACACCTTAAGAGAGGCTTAAGGGAAGGTCACTTCGACCCGCAGGCCGCGGCCGCCGGGCCCCGCATCGAGGGAAACGCCCGCCCGATGCAGGTCGGCAATGCGCCTGACGATGGACAGGCCGAGGCCGCTGCCGTCCTCGCCGCTGCCGAGGATGCGGTGGAAGCGCTCGAACACCTTGCCGCGTTCCGCTTCGGGAATGCCCGGCCCGTTGTCGACGACGGTGAGCGACACGCCGCCGCCGGCATGTCGCACCGACACCTCGACCTCGCCGCCCGCGGACGTGTAGCGCACGGCATTGTCGAGCAGGTTGCGCAGCAGCACGGCGAGCAGCACGGCATCGCCCGCGACCGGCGCCGCGTCGCCCGGCGCCAGGCCCGCTTCGACGCCCTTGGCAGCGGCCGCCGGCGCGATCTCGGCGACGCCCTGCTGCGCCAGTGCACGCAGGTCCACGGTTTGCCCGGTCGGCAAGGCCGTCTGCGGATCGAGCCGCGCCAGCACCAGCAACTGTTCGACCAGGCGCGCGGCGCGGTCGGTGCCGCTGACGACGTTGGCCAGCGCCCGGCCGCGCTCCGCATCGCTGGTGGCGCCGAGCGCCACCTGGGCCTGTGTCTTGACGGCGGCGAGCGGCGTACGCAATTCGTGTGCGGCGTCGGCGGTGAAGCGCCGCTCCTGCTCCAGCGAGGTGCGCAGGCGGTCGAAGAGGGCATTGAGCGCACCGATCAGCGGAGATATCTCGCGCGGCGCACTCGCTTCGTCGAGATGGGCCAGATTGTCCGGCGCACGCCGTGCGACTTCGCGCGCAACGCCACCGAGCGGCGCCAGGCCGGCCCCGACGCCCAGCCAGATCAGCAGGGCCAGCGCGGGCAGCGCCACCGCCAGCGGATGCAGCAGGTGGCTGGCCACGCTTTGCGCCAGTTCATCGCGCAACTCGTAGCGCTCGCCCACCTGCACCAGGTAGCGGCGGCTTTCGTCCCAGCGGCTGAAGATGCGCCAGCGCTTGCCGTCGATCACCGCATCGCCGTATCCCTCGGACTGGCTTTGCAGCCGGCTCTCGGGCGCGCTGGCCGAGCGCAGCAGCAGCCGGCCCTTCCGGTCCCAGACCTGGAAGGCGATCTTGCGCTCGTGCTTGTACTGGCGCGGCACCTTGGCCTCGCGCTCGTCATCGAGCTCATGCTCGAGCTGCGCGGCGATCAGCCCGGCCGACTGGGCGAGATGGGCATCGAGCATCTCGCCGATCTCCTTGCGCGCATCGAAGTAGGTGAACACCGCCGTTGCCAGCCAGGCGGCCAGCACCGTGCCGGTCAGCAGAAGCAGGAGGCGGCGGCGCAGGGAAGGCATCAGGCGGCGTCCTTGGGGATCAGGTAGCCGACGCCGCGCACGGTGCGGATCAGCTCCGGCGACAGCTTGCGCCGCAGGTGGTGCACGAAGACCTCGACGGCATTGCTCTCGATCTCCTCGCCCCAGCCGTAGAGCTTCTCTTCCAGCTGGCCCTTGGACAGCACGCGGCCGGCATTGAGCAGCAAGGCGTGAAGCACGGCATATTCGCGCGCCGACAGTTCCACCGGCTTGCCCTCCCAGCTGACGCTGCGACCCGCCGGATCGAGTCGCAGGGCGCCGTGCGCCAGTTGTGGCTCGGCCTGGCTTTTGCCGCGGCGGATCAGCGCCCGCAGCCGCGCCTGCAGCTCGCCCAGGTCGAAGGGCTTGACCAGGTAGTCGTCGGCGCCGGCATCCAGGCCGGCGATGCGGTCGGGCACGGTGTCGCGTGCCGTCAGGATCAGCACCGGCACGGCATTGCGCGCGGCACGCGCGTGCGCCAGCACCTCCATGCCCGACAATCTCGGCAGCCCCAGGTCGAGCACGACGGCATCGTAGGCTTCGCCGGCCAGCGCCAGTTCCGCCGCGCGCCCGTCCTGCGTCCAGTCGACGGCGAAGCCGGCCTGCAGGAGGCCGGCGCGGATGCCGTCGCCGAGCAGCCGGTCGTCTTCGACGAGGAGGATTCTCATGCGGGCATGTTAACGCGGATCAGCGCGCCGTATTGCGAGGGCTGACTTCCCTCATCGGGCCAGCCACCAGGCCCCGGCGGCGGTCCAGCCGAGCAGCAGCACCGCCGCCAGCCAGCGCTGGCCGCCGATGGCCTCCTCCGGGCGCCCCTGCTTGCGGCCGGTCACCATGGCCCACACCAGATTTTCACGGTGGGCCAGGCTGCCGACGAGGACGCCGAGCAGATGCACGCCGACCACGGCCAGCATCAGCCCGGTGAGGACCTCATGCAGTTCTTCGAGCCATTCGCCGCCCATCTCCTGATAGGTGAGCCAGCCGCTGGCGCCGCTCGCCAGCGCCAGCCCCAGCAGCAGCACGATCGCCCAGCCGGCGGCCGGGTTGTGGCCGGCATAGTGCGCCGGCCGCGCCTGCAGCAGGCTCTTCAGATAGGCGACGGCCTGCCGCGGGCCGCGCACGAATTCGGCGAAGCGGGCATGGCGGCTGCCGACGATGCCCCACAGCAGGC
>JAEHDO010000298.1 GCA_016880375.1 Betaproteobacteria bacterium
GGCCATCGCCGCCTGGCGCACGGCCTGGCCCATGTCCTGCGCGTGGATGATGGAGACGCCGCAGTCGGCCACGGCGGCCTCGATGCGCGGGGCATCGCGGCCGATCAGCACCAGGGCGCGGCCATGCCCGGCCAGGGCCGGCGCAAGCGGAGAGAAATCCTGTCCTTTGCCATCCCCCCCGGCGATCAGCACCACCTTGCGGCCGAGTCCCTCCAGCGCCGCGACCGTGGCACCAACGTTGGTGCCCTTCGAGTCGTCGTACCAGGCGACGCCGTCGATCTCGGCGATGCGCTCGACGCGGTGCGGCAGCCCCCTGAAGGCGCGCAGCGCCGGCAGCACCGGCGCCAGCGGCAGGCCGACAGCACGGCACAGGGCCAGGGCAGCGAGCGCATTGGCGACGTTGTGCAGGCCGCTCACGGCCAGTTCGTCGGCGCGCAGCAGGCGCTCATCGCCCTGCATCAGCCAGCCCTGCCTGAGGCCGAAGTCTTCGGCAGCGGCGGGGGCATCGAGGCCGAAAGTCAGCCTGCGCGAGACGGCGTTCGCCATGGCCATGACGCGCGCGTCCTGGCGGTTGAGCACCTGCGCGCCGCCGCCGGCGAAGATGCGCGCCTTGGCGGCGGCGTAGCCGTCCAGCCCGGCATAGCGATCCATGTGGTCGTCGCTGACATTGAGCACCGCCGCGGCGTCCGCCGCCAGGCTTGCCGTCGTCTCCAGCTGGAAGCTCGACAGCTCCAGCACCCAGACTTCCGGCAGCTTGCCGGCGTCGAGGCAGGTCATCAGCGCGGAGAGTGCCGCCGGGCCGATGTTGCCGGCCACCGCCGTCACCTTGCCAGCGGCGCGGCAGAGCGCGCCGGCGAGCGCCGTCGTCGTGGTCTTGCCGTTGGTGCCGGTAATGGCGACCACCTTGCATTGCCCGCGCGCGCCGAGTTCGCGCAGGGCGCCGGCGAACAGCTCGATCTCGCCGACGACGGGAATGCCGCGCCGGGCGGCTTCCGCCACCACCGGTTCGTTGAGCGAGAGGCCGGGCGAGAGGCCGATCAGCTCGGCGCCAGCCAGCATGTCCTCGTTGAAGGCGCCGGCCAGCAGCTCCGCGCCGGGCGCGCCACGCTTCAGCTCGGCGGCGAACGGCGGCTCGCTGCGCGAATCGGCCACGCGCACGCGGGCGCCCTGGCGCTCGAGCCACTGCGCCATGGCCAGGCCCGACTCGCCGAGCCCCAGCACCAGAACCGTTTTGCCCTTCAAGCTCATCTCAGTTTCAAAGTGGACAATCCGAACAGCACCAGCATGATCGTGATGATCCAGAATCGCATGGATGGGTTTGGTGTCGCCGTCACGTTGGCGCTAGGCGCGCCAACATGAGTCTCCCCCAACGCATCCATGGTGCGATTCCTCTCCATTGCTCTCATCTCAGCTTCAAGGTTGAGAGTCCAAACAACACCAGCATGATCGTGATGATCCAGAATCGCACCACGACCTGCGTTTCCTTCCAGCCCTTCAGTTCGTAGTGGTGGTGCAGCGGCGCCATGAGGAAGATGCGCTTGCCGCCGGTGGCCTTGAAGTAGGCGACCTGGATCATCACCGACAGCGTCTCGACGACGAAGACGCCGCCCATGATGAACAGCACGATCTCCTGGCGCACCACCACCGCCAC
>JAEHDO010000299.1 GCA_016880375.1 Betaproteobacteria bacterium
GTCGCCGTCGGCCCAGCCGGCATGGAGGCCGACATAGCCGCCTTCCCAGTCGCCGGCCATGGCCGGAGCGGCAGCGGCGAAGGCGCTGGAAATTGCGAGAGCGGTGGCTAACTTCTTGAAGTTGTTCATGTTATTCCTTTCGATTCAGAGCCAAAAGTCAGGGTTTTGAGGGGGCAATACGCTGTCTACATATTCAAGAATCAATGTACATCAATAGATTTCCATTTCGCAAGACAGGATGACAAATATCACTGAAAAACGAGGCAAGTTTGTATGATTTTTACAACACTGCCGGCCTATTCATCCCAGGCGACCGGAGCCCTGCCCACCGCCAGTTGCATCCATCCGGTCAGACGCGAGCGCGAGGACACCTGGATGCCGATGGAACGGATCGGCCTGAGTAACTCAGAACCGGATGCCGACGCGCACGCCCGCCACGTAGGTGGTGTCCAGGCCCTTGAGGTTGCCGTTCGAGTCGAGCGCCCTGTTCAGCGCGGAAGAGATGATCTGCAGGCTGGGGCTGATGCTCAGCGCAGGCGTGACTGCGGCGTTGTAGTACAACTCGATCGCGTCCTCGTGCCTCAGGCCGAGATCAAACGTTTTGCGCATGAAGGGCACAAAGTTGTCGCTGAATGTGGTGCGCGCCCAGCCGATGCCGAAATCGTCGTGCGGCCGCGCCGGAACTATCCCCTTGCCAACCACGCCCAGGGAATAGCTGTATTTGATCGGATTCGCCTGCCCGTCGCTGGCGCCGAGGCTGAAAAACATGCCGAGGCCGCGCTTCGGGTCGCCGGCGGGTTGCCAGAGATACTGTTCGAAACTGTAGACGGCTGCCCAGGTCTTGTTCTCCCGGTTCAGGGGCGCGGCCGGAATGAGCAGGCCGGGAGCATATCTCTCGAGGATTTCGACGAGGATCGGGCCGGGGTTGCCGAGCAAGGGAAAGCGTTCATTGAGAAGCAGGCGCGCAATGTTCGACGGATCCTGGCTGAGGGAAATGCGGTCCTTGTTGCTCCAGGCGAGTGCCAGGTTCTGGTGACCGGGAAGCCCGTACGGCCTGATCTTCAGGTCGGCGCTGGCGAGCGCCATCACGCCATCCTCGAAGGCATGGCCGAGGTCGTTGCTCTTGATGGTGCCACTCGGGTCCAGCACCATGGCCGCCAGGGTCACGTCATGGGACGGAAGGTAAAGGGCGCCTGCGCCGAAAGCGGACAGCGGAACCAGGCCGAGCGCCAGGGGCATGTTTATCCCCGCATTCAGGAACCCGGTTCGGTAGTCGCCATGGAAGACGTTGGTCGGTGCAATGGAGTTGATCTTGCCGAGGAACAGTCCCGAATGCCGGCTGAGGAACTGTGTGTAGGTGAATTCCTGCAGGCCGGTATCGGGTTCGATGGTGGGCAGTATCCAGGACAGGTTGGCGGGCACGACAGCGCCGACATTGCCGAGAATGTTATGCCCGAAGCTCGTCACGGTCTGGACCTTGAGGAAACCGCCCTGCCACAAACCCAGCTTGTGCGTGTCCACGTTGAGCGTGGCGATGGCGTTGCCCCAGCTTGCGCCACCGTGTTCCTTGCCCCCGCCAGTGATCGTCTGCGGCATCCAGTAGACGTCCAGGTCGAGCACCACGCCCTTTTTGGCCATGTCGTCCCGCACACCGCCCCAGTTGCCGGTGAGCCGGGGCCGTGACGCCAAATCACCACCCCATGTCGGAGGTGTGTCGTAGGGCGAGGCATGCAGCGGGTTGAATGCGCCAAGCGCGGATAGCAGGGCGGTCAGTCTGAGTATTTTGTTCATGAAGTTGATGTCCCTGGAATTCGTCAGCGGGATGACGGCTCCCGCTGTCACAAGTCGTTGACGGCGGGGGTCGCCACCCAGCCGGCATCCACGCCGCCGGGCAGCATCTGCCCGGCGTCCTCGCCCACTTCCGTGTCGATCAGTCCGTTCAGCTTGGCGTTCATGGCCAGGAGCAGGTCGGCATGCTTCTTCGGATCCAGCGCGAGATTCCGGAGTTCGTGCGGGTCGGCCTGGAGGTCGAAAAGCTCGACGTCGTTCAGCTTGAACAGCGCCTCGATCGAATCGGGGCGATTGTGCTGCTTGGGGGAGAAATAGCGGGCGAATTGATAGCGGCCGTCGAAGACGCTGCGGACCGCGCCACGCTTCGTGAGATCCGGACGCAGGCCGGACTCCTTGATCTTGGCCGCGCCGCCCTGCTTCAGCAAATCGCGCGCCTTCTGCAGGAAGCTGCCGTCCAGTGTGGCGAACATGTTGAAGCAGAACAGCTGGCCATCGCGCACCGCGGCATGGCCGGCCTTTTCCGGGGCGGCGAGAACCGGCGAGAAGTCCCTGCCCGGAAGCCCCTTGGCGATCGCCGCCTTTTTCTCCGGGCTCGCGTTCGTGAGGGAGATCAGGGTCGGCGCGATGTCCAGGTGCGTCGTGACGGCCTTGCAGCGCTTGCCGCCCGCGTAGGCCGGGTGCGCCACGATCAGCGGCACGTGGTTCTGCTCGCGGTAGGAAGTGGGGCCCTTGCCGGTCATCCGGTGCGCGCCATCGAGGTCGCCGTGATCCGAGGTCAGGATGACGATGGTGTTGGAGGCGAGCCCGCTCGCCTCCAGTTCATCGAGCACCGTCGCGATGTGGCGGTCCACGTCACGCAGGCAGTTGAGATAGTAATTGTGCCGCTTGCGCCAGCGCCATGGCTCGTTCGCCGGGAGCGAGCCGGTCATCACGCTGTCCGCGATGCTGAATTCGGTGTGCGCCGCGGGGCGTCCGGGCGTGCCGACCGCTTGTGAAAAACTGGCCGGAAGCTCGAAGGCCCACTGCTTTGCGTAGAGCCTGTGCGCCGGATCGCGGGCGAGGTGGGTCAGATTGCCCTTTTCCTGGACGGGCTCTCCCGGTCGGTCCGTGTTGTAGAACATCACGTCGTGCGGGTTGACCAGGTTCACGGCGAGGAACCACGGCTTGCCCTGCTGAGACAGTTCCGCCGCCCGCCCGCGCAGCCAGCTCGACGCCGACGCGGCGACCATGCCGTCGTGCAGGTAGCCGCCCTGCGTGTGCGCGATGATGTCACCGACCCCGAGGTAATCGGAAAAGCCGTAGGCCTCCATCTCCTTGGTGAAGATCTTCTCGGGCGCCTCGAGCTTGTTGACGGTCTCGAATTCCCGGGTGAGGTGCCACTTGCCCTTGTAGGCGGTGTAGTAGCCGGCCTCGCGCAGCAAATGGCCGAGGGTCTTGATCTCGGTCGACATGCTCTGGATCCAGGGAAAGTTCGCGTTGTCGAACATGCGCGTCTGCTGGATGTGAAGGCCGGTATAGATCACCGAGCGCGAGGAGGTGCACACGCAGGAGTTGATGCGGTGGTTCTCGAACACGACGCCGTTCTTCGCCAGCCGCTCGTGGGCCGGCAGGCGATAGTCCCTGGGGAGTTCACCCGGGCGGAAATGGCGCTCCTGGTCGGTCAGGATGAACACGATGTTGTAAGGCCCCCCCGCCGCCTTGCGCGGCTTGGGGCCAGCCGAAGGCGTTGCCGCCATCGCCGGATTCCCAAGCAGATTGCCGCCCAAAGCCGTCGCGAGGGCGCCTGCCCCCATGGACTTCAGAAGCGCACGGCGCGTTTCGTCCGAGGCAGAGTGATCGTCATTTTTCATGGCTGCTGTCATCCTTGGTGGGTTCTCATTGTATCAAAACACAATCCCGCCTCCAGAGCGGCCCAAGGCCGGATATCGGCCGTCAGACGTAGCGCCGCGCTATCATCTCGGCGACGCAGGCCGGCTTGTGCTGGCCTTCGATTTCGACGAGGGCGTGCCAGGTGAGCTGGATGCCGCCGGGGATGTCTTCCAGCGCGGCGAGGGTGAAGCGGGTGCGGATGCGGTCGCCGCTGCGCACCGGCGCGGCGAAGCGCACGCGGTTGAGGCCGTAGTTGATGCTCATGCGGCCCCCCTGCACGTCGAGCGTCTCCATCATCATGTGCGGCAGCAGCGACAGTGTCAGGTAGCCGTGGGCGATGGTTGCGCCGAAGGGCGACTCGGCTTTCGCGCGCTCGGGGTCGACGTGGATCCACTGGTGGTCGCCGGTGGCGTCGGCGAAGCGGTCGATGCGGTCCTGGGTGACCTGCAGCCAGTCGCTGGCGGCGACTTCCTTGCCGACCCATTGCCTGAGTGCTTCCGGATTTTCGATGGTGATTTTGGCCATGGGTCAATTATCGATGAATTCGCGGATGAGCTTGCTCACTTCCTCGCTCCGCTCGTGGATGACCCAATGCGAGCCGTCCGGGATGCGCCTGACCGTGAGCTTCGGCACCAGCGCCTCGAGGCCGTCGAGCAGGCCCGGCAGCAGCGCCGTGTCGCGCTCGCCCCAGATGACCAGCGTCGGCACGCGCACCGCGAAGGCGGCCGGGTCGAGCTGCAGGGCGGCGGGACCGGGTTCCTCCGGCGTGGGCGGGTGCAGCGGCGAGGCGCGGTAGAAATTCAGGCTGGCGTCCATCGCGCCGTGCTGCGTCCACGCCTCGCGGTAGCGCGCCAGCAGCTCGGGCGTCAGCCAGTGCGGGTCGGTGGTCGACTGCGAGAGCATGGCGGCGAGGCGGGCGCAGTCGTTCTCCAGCAGCTTCACCGCAGCGCCGGGGCGGCGCAGCCAGTTCATGTAGGCGCTGGCCTGCTGCTGCGCCGGGCTGTCGCGCAGTTCGCGGGCGAAGGTAACGGGGTGCGGCGAGTTGATGATGACCAGCTTCTCGAGGTATTCCGGATGCGCCGCCGCCAGGTTCCACGCCGCGGCGCCGCCCCAGTCGTGGGCCACGACGATGGCGGGGCGGCCGCCGAGGTGGTCGATGAGGCGGCGCAGGTCGGCGACGAGGTGCTTCGGCCGGTAGGCCTTGACCTCGGCCGGCTTGCCGGAGAGGTTGTGGCCGCGCAGGTCGAGGGCGACGGCGTGGTGGTCGCGCGAGAATTCCTCCAGCTGGCCCTGCCAGGCGTGCCAGAACTCCGGGAAGCCGTGCACGAACAGCATGAGCGGGCCGTCGCCGGCGTCGACGTAGTGCAGGCGCACGTCGTCGAAGTCGACGTAGTGGTGCTGGAGCGTCATACCGCCACCAGGCGCTTGCCGTCGAGCCGGGGCACGACGTCGTAGAGGCTCTTCTGCGCGGCGAA
>JAEHDO010000300.1 GCA_016880375.1 Betaproteobacteria bacterium
AGCATTCGAAGGTGATCGTCTCGGGGCGCGCCATCGGCCAGAAAATCGCCACCGGTCCGGTGCGCATCATCCCCGACGCCGCGCAGATGTCCAAGGTGCAGCCGGGCGACATTCTCGTCACCGACATGACGGACCCGAACTGGGAGCCTGTCATGAAGCGGGCGGCGGCGATCGTCACCAATCGCGGCGGCCGCACCTGCCACGCGGCCATCATCGCCCGGGAGCTGGGGATTCCGGCAGTAGTCGGCTGCGGCAACGCAACCGGGGCTCTCAGCGAAGGCGAATCCGTCACGGTGTCCTGTGCCGAGGGGGATACCGGCTACATCTACCGTGGCATTCTCGATTACGAGGTGACTACCCAGGAACTGGGCAACCTGCCCAAGCTGCCAGTGAAGATCGCCATGAACGTCGGCAATCCCGAACTGGCCTTCGAATTCCAGGGAATTCCCAACGCCGGCGTCGGCCTGGCGCGCATCGAGTTCATCATCAACAACGTCATCGGCATCCATCCCAAGGCAATTCTGGAACTGGAGCGTGTTCCCGCCGGTTTGCGCGATGAAATCAAGCGCCGTTCCCGCGGTTACGCCAGCCCGAAGGACTTTTTCGTCGAGAAATTGGCCGAAGGCGTGTCTACCATTGCCGCCGCTTTCTGGCCGAAACCCGTCATCGTCCGCCTGTCCGACTTCAAGTCCAACGAATACCGCAAGTTGCTGGGCGGAGAAATTTACGAGCCGGAAGAGGAAAACCCGATGCTCGGCTTCCGCGGCGCTTCGCGCTACGTGGCGCCTTCCTTCCGCGAATGTTTCGAGCTGGAATGCCGTGCGTTGAAGAAAGTCCGCGACGACATGGGCCTGACCAACGTCGAGATCATGGTGCCTTTCACTCGTACCGTGGAGGAGGCCAAGGGGGTAGTCGATCTTCTGGCCACGAACGGACTGAAACGGGGAGAGAACGGTCTTCGCCTGATCATGATGTGCGAAATTCCCTCCAACGCTCTCTTGGCAGAACGCTTCCTTGAGCACTTCGATGGCTTTTCCATTGGGTCAAATGACTTGACGCAATTGACTCTGGGCCTGGATCGGGATTCTGGCCTCGTCGCAGGACTGTTTGATGAACGCGATGCCGCCGTAAAGGCCTTGCTCAGCATGGCCATCAAAACCTGCCGCCGGCTCGACAAGTATGTCGGCATTTGTGGCCAGGGGCCATCGGATCACGTCGATTTTGCGGAATGGCTGATGGACGAGGGCATCGTGACGATTTCCCTCAATCCTGATACGGTGGTGGATACTTGGATGCGGCTGGGCAAACATCTGGCGGAGCAGGGTAAATAAACATGGAGGCAGGCATGCAACCCGAATGGTGGCACTGGGCTGTATTGGGCATTGGGCTGATCATTGCGGAACTGGCAGTGCCGGCATTCTTTATTGTCTGGTTCGGGCTGGGCGCCCTGCTGGTCTCGCTTGTCGTGCTGGTTGCGCCCACCCTGGGCCTGACCGCGCAGTTGCTGACCTGGACAGTCGCCTCAGTGGCGATGGTCGTGATCTGGTTCCGCATCTTCAAGCCCGGCATGCACAAGACCCGGATCGGCATGTCTGACTCGAACATCGTCGGCGAGGTCGGCATGCTGACCCGCGACGTCGAGCCTTACCAGAAGGGGCAGGTGCGCTTCCAGAAGCCGCTCGTCGGCTCCGAGAGTTGGGAATGCATATCGGACGAAACGATCAAGTCGGGTGAGCGCGTCAAGGTGCTCGGCATCGAGGGCAGTTTTCTCAAGGTTGGCAAGGTTTAAGGGGGAATCATGAGCGCTGGATTCGTCGTTGTCGTAGCAATTCTCGCCTTTGCACTGGTCACGGTCTGGAAGGGCGTACGCATCATTCCCCAAGGCGAGGAATGGATCGTCGAGCGCCTGGGCAAGTACAACGGCACCCTTCACCCGGGCCTCAACATCATCATTCCCTACCTCGACCGCATCGCCTACAAGCTGGTGACCAAGGACATCATCCTCGATGTCCAGGAACAGGAGGTCATCACCAAGGACAATGCGGTGATTCTTACCAACGCCATCGCCTTCATCAAGGTGACCGATCCGGTCAAAGCCGTCTATGGCGTCGTGGATTTTTCAGAGGCGATCCGCAATCTGATCATGACCACCTTGCGCTCCATCACAGGCGAAATGGACCTGGACCAGGCGCTGTCCAGCAGGGACAAGATCAAGGTCCGCCTGCGCGAGAGCATTGCCGATGAAGCGGTCGACTGGGGCCTGACCGTGAAATCGGTGGAGATCCAGGACATCAAGCCTTCCGCCTCGATGCAGAAGGCCATGGAAATGCAGGCCTCGGCGGAACGGGAACGCAAGGCCATGGTGACGCGGGCCGAAGGAGAGAAGCAATCGATGATCCTGCAGGCCGAAGCGCGCGTCGAATCCGCCCGGCGCGACGCGGAAGCCCAGGTGACCCTGGCGGAGGCGTCGTCGGAGGCAATCAAGCGCGTCGCACAGGCGATCGGCGACCGCGACACGCCGATGCTCTACCTGCTGGGGGAAAGGTACATCACCGCGATTACCCACCTGGCGGGATCTGAGAATGCCAAGATGATCGTATTGCCGGCCGATATTCAGGAAACGATACGAGGAGTCCTGGGCAAGTTCAAGCCTTGACCCGCATCAGGCGCTGCTTTTCGCGCTCCCAGTCGCGCTTCTTCTCGGTGTCCCGCTTGTCATGCTGTTTCTTGCCATGGGCGAGCCCGATTGCGATTTTCACGCGCCCCTTGGTGAAATGCAGATCGAGCGGCACAAGGGCATAGCCGGCGCGCTCGACCTTGCCGATCAGCTTGCTGATCTCTGCGGCATTCAGCAACAGCTTGCGCGTGCGAACCGGATCGGGCTGGATATGTGTCGAGGCCGTCGGCAGGGGACTGATATGGCAACCAATCAGGAAGACCTCCCCGCCCCGAAGGATGACGTAGGCTTCCTTGATCTGCGCCCGGCCGGCCCGGATCGCCTTGACTTCCCAGCCTTCCAGGACGAGGCCGGCCTCGAAGCGTTCCTCGATGAAGTAGTCGTGGAAGGCCTTCTTGTTGTCAACAATGCTCATGATGGCTTTGCGCTAGAATTCGCGTGATTCTATAGCATGTGGCAATCATGGCCGAAGTCAGGAAGTCCGTCCTGGTCGAGTACAGCATCGGGCAGATGTTCCATCTCGTGGACCGGGTCGAAGAGTATCCCCAGTTCCTGCCCTGGTGCGGAGGCACCGAGCTGATTCACCGGGATGAGGCCAAGACCGTCGCTACGCTGCACATCAATTATCATGGCATCAAGACGGATTTCTCCACCGAGAACTACAAGGAAGCCCCGCTTTTCATGAAGATCAACCTGAGACATGGGCCCTTCGAACATCTCGATGGCTGCTGGCATTTCAAGCCGCTGGGTGAGACCGCCTGCAAGGTCGAGTTCCAACTCCACTATGAATTCTCCAGCAAGCTGCTGGAGAAGGCCTTGGGGCCGGTTTTCCACCACATAGCCAATACCTTTGTCGATTCGTTCGTTCGCCGTGCCGGTCAGGTATACGGGCAAAATGTCTGATTCAATCAATATCGAAATCGTCTACGCGCTGCCGCAGAAGCAGGACTTGGTGCATCTCGATCTGCCGGCAGGCAGCACCGTGCAACAGGCCATTGAAGCCTCCGGGCTGAGGCTGAAGCATCCCGAGATCGATCTGGTGAAGAACAAGGTCGGGGTTTTCGGCAAGCTCACCAAGCTCGATGCGCCGCTGCGCGACCGGGATCGCGTCGAAATCTACCGGCCGCTGATCGCCGATCCGAAGGAAGTCCGCAGGAAGCGGGCCGACGAGGGCAAGGCGATGAAGAAGGGTGGCGGGGACATGGAGGGCTAGAGGGCTGGTCGCGGAGCCTATTTGCACCAGGATTGCACTGACTTTCTGGCCTTGTCGGTTTCCTGTGCCCGCATTTCGTCGTCCAGCGGGATTGACTCACCGGATTCATTGAGGCGGCTCATGCGCTGTCCGGACTCCAGTGCGTTGAGATTTCTCTTCGCGTCCTCGCAGTTGCGCTTGCTGTCTGCCGCATCACTATTTTCCCTTTCCGCCTTGGCGCGCGCCTTGTCCGTCTCGGTCTGCCGCTTGCGGAATTCCATATCCTGCTCGGCTACGCTGCGGGCGGGAGCACCCGATGGGGGCGCAGCGCCGGATGGCGTTCCGGCGCGCATTTTCTTGGCGTCCACACCAGGCGGCGGGGTGTCGGAATAATGGATCTTCCCACTGGCATCGCGCCATGTGTAGACTTGGGCCGAAGCGACGCCCCACAGGCAGGCCAGGATAAACAGGATGACTGCACGCATTAGCTTCTCCCTCGTTTGCCGTCAAAAGGCCACCTGCGTATAATACGGATTTGGAACCGAGGTTGAAAGCCATGCGAGTGATTACCAAGGCACTCACATTCGACGACGTCCTGCTCGTCCCCGCCCACTCCACCATACTTCCCCGCGATGTCAGCCTGGCGACCCAGGTATCGCGCAATATCCGCCTGAACATTCCGCTGGTATCGGCCGCCATGGATACCGTGACCGAGGCGCGCCTTGCCATCGCCCTGGCGCAGGAAGGCGGCATCGGCATCGTGCACAAGAACCTGCCTTCGCGTGCCCAGGCTGCCGAAGTGGCCAAGGTCAAGCGCTTCGAATCGGGGGTGCTGAAAGACCCGATCACCATACCGCCCGACATGCCGGTTCGCGAGGTGCTGAACCTGACCCGCCAGTACAAGTTTTCCGGCCTGCCCGTGGTCGAAGGCGCCAGGGTCGTCGGCATCGTTACCAACCGCGACCTGCGCTTCGAGACCAAGCTGGATCAGCCGGTGCGCAACATCATGACGCCGCGAGAGCGGCTTGTCACCGTCAAGGAGGGCTGCAATCCGGACGAGGCCAAAGCGCTGATGCACAAGCACAGGCTCGAACGCGTGCTGGTCGTAAATAGCGACTTCGAGTTGCGCGGCCTGATCACCGTAAAGGATATCCTCAAGTCCACCGAGCATCCCTTCGCATGCAAGGACAACCTTGGCCGCCTGCGTGTCGGCGCGGCCATCGGTGTCGGCGCAGGGACGGATGAGCGCGCCGAACTGCTTGTCGAGGCGGGGGTAGACCTGCTGGTGGTTGACACCGCCCACGGCCATTCCCAGGGCGTGCTTGAGCGTGTCCAATGGGTCAAAAAGCGCTTTCCCCAAGTCGATGTGATCGGCGGAAATATTGCGACCGCCAATGCAGCGCGTGCCCTGATCGACCACGGTGCCGATGGCGTCAAGGTAGGCATCGGCCCGGGTTCCATCTGCACCACCCGCATTGTTGCAGGCGTCGGCGTGCCCCAAATAACGGCCATCGACAGCGTCGCCTCTGCGCTGCGTGATTCCGGCGTTCCCCTCATCGCCGATGGCGGCATCCGCTATTCCGGGGACATCTCCAAGGCCATCGCCGCCGGCGCCTATGCCGTGATGCTGGGCGGACTGTTCGCCGGCACCGAGGAAGCGCCTGGCGAAATAGAGCTCTTCCAGGGGCGTTCCTACAAATCCTACCGCGGCATGGGGTCACTCGGCGCCATGCAGCAGGGCGCGGCCGACCGCTATTTCCAGGAAGCCGATGCGAACGTGGACAAGCTGGTGCCGGAGGGTATCGAAGGCCGCGTTCCCTACAAGGGCCCGGTGGGTGCCGTGATTCACCAACTCATGGGCGGCCTGCGCGCCAGCATGGGCTATGTCGGCTCGAACGGCATCGAAGAGATGCGCAGCCGTGCCGAATTCGTCGAGATCACCTCGGCCGGCGTGCGCGAATCGCACGTACATGACGTGCAGATCGTCAAGGAAGCGCCCAACTACCGCGTCGAATAAGGCCCCCTGTGGGCGTCTCAGCCATGCACAAGAAGATACTCATCCTCGATTTCGGCGCCCAGTATTCGCAATTGATCGCCCGCCGCGTGCGCGAACATCAGGTCTATTGCGAACTGCATCCCTACGACGTTTCCGAAGCCTTCATCCGCGAGTTCGCACCGGTCGGCATCATCCTCTCCGGCGGGCCCAATTCAGTGTATGAAGAGGAAGCCTATCGCGCCTCGC
>JAEHDO010000301.1 GCA_016880375.1 Betaproteobacteria bacterium
ATCTTCTTCGCCACCCAGCTCGCCGTCTTCGGCATCAGCTGCATCAGGCCCTTGGCGCCCACCACCGACTTGGCGTTGGTGATGAAGCGGCTTTCCTGCCGCATCAGGCCGTATACCCAGCCCTGATCGAGCTGCAGCGCCTTCGCCTTCGGCTCGACATGCTCGCGGAAGGGCGCCAGGTAGCGCATCGAGTAGTCGTGCAGCGCCAGCGTGCGGTCGGCGGTGTTGATGGCGCGGTCGAAGATTTCGTGCCGGTGGGCAAGCTCCGCCGCCGCCAGCAGTTTCGCGTCGTCCATGCCGCGCAGGGTCCAGTTCCACTCGCGGATGCCCTCGATGCGCATGTCGATGCGGAACAGCGCCAGGGCGCGGCGGATGCCGGGCAGGGCGGCCACCGCCTTCACCTCTTCGCTGGCGGGTTTCGCCTGGGGCGGCAGCTGGATCGGCCGGCCAAGCTCGTCGTCGGCCAGGTTGCCGTAGAAGTTCGGCTGTCCGGCAATGCGCTGGTAGAGCGCCCGCGCTTCTTCCTGCCGGCCAAGCGCCTCGTGGGCGCGACCGAGCCAGTAGATCCAGTCCGGCTGCGCCTGCATGGCCTTCGGCATCTGCCCGATCGCTTCGCCGACCACGGCCCAGTTCTGCGCCCGCAGCGCAGCGCGCACCTTCCACGCCGCCTGCTCGTCGGAGAGGGGGGCGCTGCCGGCTTTGGCGTACCACTCCAGCGCCTCGGGCAGGTGCCGCAGCGCCGCCTGCCAGCCTAACTGGCCGTAGAGGTAGCCGCGATCGGCGGCGGAAAATTTGTCCTTGATGCCCTCCCATTGTTGCGCTGCCTGGCCGGGATCGGTGCGCGCCAGGCGCTGCAGGGCGAACAGCGCCATTTCGCGGCCCTGGCGGCTGGCAGCGAAGTTCGGCGGCAGCAGGGCCAGGTGGCGCAGCGGCTTGTCGGCGATGGCATCGAGGGTCTTGGCGGCCGGCGCCTGGTTCGACGGCAGATAGGCCGCAGTGACCTTCGCCGCGCCGAGCTTCTTCGCTTCCAGCAGGCGGCGCAGCCGCTCCCAGATGTCGTCGGTGCCGAGGCGCTTGTCGGCAAGCAGCTGTTCCATCAGGGGGACGCACGATTCGGGCAATTCGGCAGGAACGAACCAGAGCGGCCGCGCCTCGTCCAGTGCGCCGAGGTCGGCCAGGCGCAGCCGGTTCTGCAGGGCGAAGCAGGTGATTTCCTGGTCGGGCTGGACGAGCGGCGGGTATTCCGCGTCGAAGGCATCCCAATCGCGGCGCTTGCCCAGCACCTTCAGCCATTCGCCGCGCAGCTTGTCGGCCAGGTAGCTGCCCGACTGGCGCGCCAGGAACTCGCGCAACTCGGCGGGTCCGGCTTCCTCGAGGCGCAGGCGCAGCAGCCAGTATTCGACATACGGCTCAAGTTCGTGGCCGCGCGCCGCCTCCAGCTGTTTGGCGAGCTTGGCGCGGTCGCCGCGCTGGACGGCATCCCGCGCGGCGAGCACGCGCTCGTCGCCGTTCGCAGCAGGGAGTGCCGGCAGCGAGAACGCCAGCAACAGGACGCACAACAGACGCTTCATATATAGTTCAACCACTGTTTCGAGAATAGCACAACGCGCATGACGGCTTCCGCCAGCAACGACCTCCGCGACTTTCGCAGTGCCTTGCGCAATCGCCTCATCGCCGCCCGCGAAGCGCTGCCGGCCGCCGAGCATGCGCGCCTGTCTCGGGAGATCGAACGGCATCTGCAGCCGCTGGTGGACGCCCTGAAGCCCGCCGTGCTGGCTTTTTGCTGGCCCTTCCGCGGCGAATTCGACGCCCGCATGCTGGTGTCCGGACGGCTGCATGGCGGCCTGCGCGCCTGCCTTCCGGTGGTAAGGGACAACGGGTCGCCGCTGGAATTCCGCGAATGGGCGCCGCACAGCGAAATGATCGAGGACCGCTACGGCATCCACATCCCGGCGCGCGGCGCGGCCTTGCGGCCCGACGTCATCCTCATGCCGCTCAACGG
>JAEHDO010000302.1 GCA_016880375.1 Betaproteobacteria bacterium
ACGAATACGGCGAAGGCCAGCTTGTAGTCGTGGTCGAGCAGCAGGAAGGCCACCACCGGGATCAGCAGCACCCGGGCGATGGTGATGATGTTGGGCAGGGTGAACATGGCGGGGGAATGATGCACCGGGACGTCGCCCGGGGCAATGGTGATAGGATTTCGGCTTCGCCCTGGAGACCCACACAATGACCGATTCCGCCCCCCGCCTGCGCCTCGGCATCCCCAAGGGCAGCCTGCAGGAAACCACCCAGAAGCTGTTCCAGCGCGCCGGCTACGACCTGCGCATTTCCGGCCGCTCCTACTACCCGGACATTGACGACGCCGAGATCCAGTGCATCCTCATCCGCCCGCAGGAGATGGCGCGCTACGTCGAGCAGGGCGTGCTCGACTGCGCCATCACCGGGCTCGACTGGATGCTGGAGACCGGCGCCGACGTCGAGGAACTGGCCGACCTGCGCGCACCCTGGCCCAACTACGGCACGGTGCGCTGGGTGATGGCCTCCAAGGAGGGCTCGCCCTTCAATACCGTGAAAGACCTCGAAGGCCGCCACGTCGCCACCGAGGCCGTCGGCATGACCAGGCGCTTCCTTGCAGAACACGGGGTGAATGCCAGCGTCGAGTTCTCCTGGGGCGCCACCGAAGTCAAGCCGCCGATCCTCGCCGACGCCATCGTGGACGTCTCCGAGACCGGCTCTTCGCTGCGCGCCAACCAGCTGCGCGTGATGCACGTCGTGCTGGAGAGCACGCCGCGCTTCATCGCCAACCGCGAGGCGGCGAAGGACGCCTGGAAGCGCGCCAAGATCGAGCGCATGCTGATGCTGCTGAAGGGTGCCATTGCCGCCGCCACGCGCGTGCTGCTGGCGATGAACGTGTCGAAGGACCGGGTCGACGCGGTGCTGAAAATCCTGCCGGCGCTGGCGACGCCGACGGTATCTACCCTCTCCGATCCCGCCTGGGTAGACCTCAGCACGGTGGTCGAGGAGAAACAGGTTCGCGAACTGATCCCGCGGCTCTACGCCGCCGGCGCGCGCGGCATCATCGAACTTCCGATAAACAAGATCATCGAATAGGATCCAGCTCGATCGCAGGAGGACTCATGGCCAGCGACCCGTTCAAGACCCTGCGCACGTTCCGGTTATCCTCCGGCCAGAGCGGCCGGCTCCACGCCCTGCCCGTGCTGGAGCAGGCCGGTCTCGGCAAGATCTCCCGCCTGCCGGTGTCCCTCCGCATCGTGCTCGAATCCGTGCTGCGCAACTGCGACGGCGTCAAGGTCGGCGAGGAGCACGTGCGCCAGCTCGCCGCCTGGCAGCCGAACGCGGCGCGCACGGCGGAAATCCCCTTCATCGTCGCCCGCGTCGTGCTGCAGGACTTCACCGGCGTGCCGCTGCTGGCCGACCTCGCCGCCATGAGAAGCTGCGCCCAGCGCCTCGGCCGCGATCCCGGCACCATCGAGCCGCTGGTGCCGGTGGACCTGGTCGTCGACCATTCGGTGCAGATCGACCACTTCGGCTCGAAGGATGCCCTGCGCCGCAACATGGCGCTGGAGTTCGAGCGGAACCGGGAGCGCTACCAGTTCATGAAGTGGGGCATGCAGGCCTTCGACACTTTCAGGGTGGTGCCGCCGGGCATCGGCATCGTGCACCAGGTGAACCTCGAATACCTGTTCCGCGGCGTGCAGTGCCGCGACGGCGTGTACTTCCCCGACACCCTGGTCGGCACCGACTCTCACACCACCATGATCAACGCGGCCGGCGTGGCCGGCTGGGGCGTCGGCGGCATCGAGGCCGAGGCCGGCATGCTCGGCCAGCCGGTGTACTTCCTCACGCCGGACGTGGTCGGCGTCGAGCTCAAGGGCCGCCTGCGCGAGGGCGTCACCGCCACCGACCTGGTGCTCACCCTCACCGAGATGCTGCGCCGGGAAAAAGTGGTCGGCAAGTTCGTCGAGTTCTTCGGCGAGGGCGCGGCCAGCCTGACGCTGACCGACCGCGCGACGATCGCCAACATGGCGCCGGAATACGGTGCCACCATGGGCTTCTTCCCGGTGGACGGCAACACCATCGCCTACCTGCGCGGCACCGGCCGCAGCGACGAAGAAATCGGCGCCTTCGAGGCCTACTTCAAGGCGCAGGGCCTGTTCGGCATGCCGCGCCGCGGCGACATCGACTACACGCGCACCCTGGGGCTCGACCTCGCCACCGTCGCCCCGTCGCTGGCCGGGCCGAAGCGGCCGCAGGACCGCGTCGAGATCGGCGCCGTGAAGCAGTCCTTCACGACGCTCTTCAGCGAACCCGTCGAGCAGAACGGCTTCGGCAGAAAGTCAGCCGCCCTGGCACGGCGTTTCCGCACCCGCGACGGCATCGACATCGGCCACGGCGACGTGCTCATCGCCGCCATCACCTCCTGCACCAACACCTCCAACCCGAGCGTGATGATCGCCGCCGGCCTGCTGGCGAAGAAGGCCGTCGAGCGCGGCCTGGAGGTGAAGCCGCACATCAAGACCTCGCTCGCCCCGGGCTCGCGCGTCGTCACCGAATACCTGACGCGCGCCGGCCTGCTGCCCTATCTCGAGCAGCTCGGTTTCGGCCTCGCCGCCTACGGCTGCACCACCTGCATCGGCAACGCCGGGCCGCTGGCGCCGGCCATCGACGAAGCGATCACCCGGCACGACCTCGTCGGCGCCGCCGTTCTCTCCGGCAATCGCAACTTCGAGGCGCGCATCCATCCCAACCTGCGCGCCAACTACCTCGCCTCGCCGCCGCTGGTGGTGGCCTACGCCCTGGCCGGCAGCATGCTGAAGGACCTCATGACGGAGCCCGTCGGCCAAGGCGCCAAGGGCGAGGACGTCTGGATCGGCGACCTCTGGCCCAGCGGCCGCGAGATCGAGGCCTGCATGCGCCTGGCTCTCGACGCGCAGAGCTACCGCAGGCTCTACGCAGACCTCACGCGCGACCAGGATCTGTGGAACGCCATCCCCGCGCCGGCCGGCCGCGTGTACGCCTGGCCGCACTCGACCTACATCGCGCGGCCGCCCTTCTTCGACTTGGTCCATCACATGGACGACCTCGCCGCGCGGCCGCTCGGCGACATCCACGGCGCCAGGCCGCTGCTGCTGCTCGGCGACTCGGTGACGACGGACCACATCTCGCCGGCCGGATCCTTCAAACCGGCCACGCCGGCGGGACAGTGGCTCGCCGGGCAGGGTGTCTCAGCGCAGGACTTCAACTCCTACGGCTCGCGCCGCGGCAACCACGAGGTGATGATCCGCGGCACCTTCGCCAACGTGCGCGTCAAGAACCTGATGCTGCCGCCGAAGGAGGACGGCACGCGCGTCGAGGGCGGCCATACCCTGCTCGACGGCCGCCAGGTCACGGTGTTCGAGGCCGGCATGGAATACCAGCGCCGCGGCGTACCCTCCATCGTGCTCGCCGGCGAGGAGTACGGCACCGGCTCCTCGCGCGACTGGGCTGCGAAGGGCACGCAGCTCCTCGGCGTGAAAGTCGTGGTGGCGCGCAGCTTCGAGCGCATCCACCGCGCCAACCTCGTCGGCATGGGCGTGCTGCCGCTGCAGTTCGAGGGCCGCAACAGCATCGACAGCCTGCATCTGAAGGGCGACGAGACCTTTGACGTGCTCGGCATCGGCGACGACCTCAAGCCGCAGCAGGAACTCACGCTGGTCATCCACCGCGCCGACGGGCGCAAGGACGATGTCACCGTGCTCTGCCGCATCGACACGCCGATCGAGGTCGAGTACTACCGCCACGGCGGCATCCTGCCCTACGTCCTGAAGGAGCTGCTGGAAAGCCGATGACTGAAGAAAGACGTTTCGGCCCGGTGCGCCTGATTCCCGGCGCGAACAAGGGCCGCTATCCGCACTCCAATTCCGTCTACATCGAAGGCGCCGGCGTGCTGATCGACGCCGGCGCCGACGAGGCGCGCTACCGCGAACTGCTCGCCGGCCCCGGCGTCAAGGAGGTCTGGCTGTCGCACTGGCACGAGGACCACATCGCCTACCTCGATCTCTTCGAGGGCCTGCCGCTGCGGCAGATGGCGATCGAGGCCGAGCCGCTCGCCGACCTGGAGGCCTTCCTCGACTGGTACGGCATCGGCAGGGAGGAATACCGCGACTACTGGCGCCGTACCCTGCCGGCTGACTTTCATTTCAGGCCGCGCAAGGCGACGAAGCATTTCACGCCGGGCGAAGCCATCGACCTCGGCACCTGTACCGCCGAGGTCATCCACGCCCCCGGCCACACGCCGGGCTTCACCGCCTTCTTCTTCCGCGAGCCGGCGGTGTGCTACCTGGGCGACTACGACCTGACGCGCTTCGGCCCCTGGTACGGCGACCGCGACGGCTCCATCGAGGGCACCATCGCCTCGCTGCGCCGCCTGCAGCAGGTACCGGCGAAGGTGTGGCTGACCAGCCACGAGGACGGCTGCTTCGAAGGGGACATCGCGGCGGCCTGCGACGCCTACCTCGCCGTCATCGACGCGCGCGAGGCGAAGCTGCTGGACTTCCTCTCCGAACCACGCACCTTCGACGACATCGTCGCCGCCTGCCTGGTCTACCGCAAGCCGCGCGAGCCGAAGGCCTTCTTCGAGTGGGGCGAGGGCGCCATCATGGGCAAGCACCTGGAGCGGCTGCTGAAAAGCGGCGCGATCGCGTTCGAGGACGGTCGCTACCGAAGGCTGCCCTGATCAGGCGTACTCCAGCAGCAGGTCCTTGGCGTTCACCGC
>JAEHDO010000303.1 GCA_016880375.1 Betaproteobacteria bacterium
TCTCCTACCTGGGCTGGGTGTCGGCGCAGATCACCGCCCTCGGCCTGGTGTTCAACCTGCTCTCCCAGGACGCCATTTCCACCACTGCCGGCATGCTCATCGGCGCCGCCGTGGTGCTGACCTACACGATCTTCGGCGGCATGTGGTCGGTGGCGATCACGACCTTCATCCAGATGATCGTCATCGTCCTCGGGCTGTTCTACATCATGACGGTCGCCGGCGACATGGCCGGCGGCTTCACGAACCTGGTGCGGCACGCGGCCGACGCCGGCAAGTTCGCCGTGCTGCCGGAAGAGACCAGCTGGGTCGGCAGCGTCGGCTTCGTCGCCGCGCTCATCACCATGGGCTTCGGCTCGATTCCGCAGCAGGACGTGTTCCAGCGCGCCAACACCTCCAGGAGCGAGCGCATCGCCGTCTGGGGCTCGGTGCTCGGCGGCGGCGCCTATTTCGTGTTCGCCTTCGTGCCGCTGATGCTCGCCTACTCGGCGACGCTGATCGACCCGGCCGCGGTCGAGCGCCTGGTCGAGGCCGATCCGCAGCATATCCTTCCCCGCCTGATCCTCGACCACATGTCGCCGCTGGCACAGGTGGTGTTTTTCGGCGCCCTGCTGTCGGTCATCATGAGCACCGCCAGCGGCACGCTGCTGGCGCCGTCGGTGATTTTTTCCGAGAACATCGTGCGCGGACTGATGCGGGACGTCAGCGAAGACCAGTTGCTGCGCCTGACCCGCTTCGCCGTGCTCGGGTTTACCGTGCTGGTGACGGGGTATGCCCTGAATACCGACAGCAGCATCCACAAGATGGTGGAGAACGCCTACAAGATCACCCTGGTCGCCGCCTTCGTGCCGCTCGCCGCCGGGCTGTACTGGCGGCGCGCCAGCAACCAGGGCGCGATTCTGGCCGCACTGGCCGGACTGGCCGTGTGGATCGCCTGCGAAATCGCGGCGCCCGAAGGCGCTATTCCGCCCCAGTTCGCCGGCTTCCTCGCCAGCCTCGCCGGCATGCTGGCCGGTTCCCTCCTGCCGCAATGGATCGCCCCCGCCGGCGGCGCGGCGGCTGGGCAGGCGCACGGCCACGGCTGAAGCGCCGGCGCGCGTCCGGCACCGAGCGCGAACGGAACGGCTATCCTGTATGGCCATGCACACGAAGAACACCTCTGCGCCGCTCGCCCGCTATCTCGCCGTCGCCTATGCGCTGCTGGTGGCCTACGCCAGCCTGCACCCCCTCACCGGCTGGCAGGACAACGGCGTCCCGGCCTTCGACTTCCTCGGCGCGGCCTGGCCGCGCTATTACACCGGCTTCGACCTGGCCGCCAACATCCTCGCCTACCTGCCGCTCGGCTTCCTGCTGGTGCCGGCACTGCAGATGCGGCTGGGCATCGCGGCAGCGGCCCTGATTGCCGTACTGGCCGGCGGCGGCCTCGGCCTTGTGCTGGAAACGCTGCAGAACTTCCTGCCCAGCCGCGTGCCTTCCAACATCGACCTGGCCTGCAACATCATCGGCGCCATGATCGGCGCGGCAGCGGGCATGAACTGGGGCCGGGCGCTGATCGACGGCGGCCACCTCCATCGCCTGCGCACGCGGCTCGTCGTCGACGGCCATGCGGCGGATTTCGGCCTGGTGCTGCTCGGCCTGTGGCTGCTCGCGCAACTCAACCCGGAACTGCTGCTGTTCGGCACGGGCGACCTGCGGACGCTCCTTGAGTTGCCGCCGCTGCCCTATTCGGCACAGCGCTTCTTCATCATCGAGGCCGGCGTCGCCGCCGCCGGCACCCTGGCTGCCGGGCTCATCACCTGGTCGCTGCTGCGCCTGCACAGCCGCTGGCTGCTGGCGGCACTGCTGCTGCCGGCGCTGGCGGTGAAGGCCTTCGCCAGCGCGCTGCTGGTGAACGACGCCCAGTTCGCGCACTGGATGACGCCGGGGAACATGGCGGGGCTCGCCGCGGGCACGGCCGTTCTGCTGGCCGCCACGTATCTGCCGCCGCTGGCGCAGCGCATGCTGGCGGCGCTGGCCCTGCTGTTCGCCACGGCGCTGGTGAACCTGGCGCCGGAGAATCCCTATCTCGCCGCCTCGCTGGCCGTCTGGCAGCAGGGGCATTTCCTCAACTTCAACGGCCTCACCAAGCTGGTCTCCAGCCTGTGGCCGTTCGCCGCGCTGCCCTACCTGATGCTGCCGCGCGGCCGTACCGGAGAACATTCGTGAGCGCCGATCCCCTCATCGAACTGCGCGACAA
>JAEHDO010000304.1 GCA_016880375.1 Betaproteobacteria bacterium
TGGGGTTTCTTTAAGGCTTCCCGATGAGTAATGCTCTGTCGGTTTTGCGCGTCTACGCGCTGATCCTGCTGATGTTCGGCATGACCATGCTGCTGCCGCTGTCGGCGGCGTGGATATTCAACGACGGCGCGCAGAGCGCCTACGACGAGGGCATTGCGATCACGCTCGTTGCCGCCCTCGTCCTGTGGTGGCTTACCCGAAAGCACCGCGAGGAGCTCAAGGTGCGCGACGGCTTCCTCCTGGTGGTGCTCACCTGGGTCGGCCTGCCGGCCTTCGCCACCCTTCCGCTCATGGTGTATTTCTGGCCGAAGCTGAGCTTTACCGATGCCTATTTCGAAACCGTCTCCGGACTGACCACCACCGGCGCCACGGTGCTGGAGGGCCTCGACGCGCTGCCCTTCTCGATCAACCTGTGGCGCGCCGAGCTGGTCTGGCTCGGCGGCATGGGCCTGATCGTGCTGGCCGTGGCCATCCTGCCGCTGCTCGGCGTCGGCGGCCGCCAGATGTTCAAGGCCGAGGCGCCGGGGCCGATGAAGGACGCCAAGCTCACCCCGCGCATGGCGGAAACGGCCAAGGGCCTGTGGCTGGTGTATTTCTACATCACCGTCACCTGCGTGCTGTCGCTGCTCTGGGTCGGCATGACATGGCGCGATGCGATCATCCACACCTTCACCATCATGGGCCTGGGCGGCTTCTCCAGCCACGATGCCAGCTTCGGCTTCTTCGATTCGGTGCCGATCGAACTGGTGACGATCTTCTTCATGACCCTGGCCGGCATGAACTTCGCCACGCATTTCCTCGCCCTGCGCGGGCGCAGCTTTTCGCCCTACCGCTGGGACCCGGAAATTCGCTGGTTCCTTTTCGTCATGTACGCCAGCGTGCTGGGCCTCGCCCTGTATCTGTGGGGCATGCAGGTCTACCCGGATTTCTGGACGGCGCTGCGTTTTTCGGCCTTCAACACGGTGTCCATCGCCACCACCACCGGCTACGCCAACACCGACTACAACCTGTGGCCGATCTTCGCGCCGCTGTGGATGCTGTTCCTTTCCAGTTTCGCCACCTGCTCGGGCTCGACCGGCGGCGGCATCAAGATGGTGCGCGCCATCGTGCTCTACAAGCAGGTCTTCCGCGAGGTGATGCGCGCCATTCATCCCAGCGCGGTGCACCCGATCAAGCTGGGCGCGGAGATCGTCGAGAACAAGATCATCTTTGCCGTGCTGGCCTTCGGCTTCATGTATATGGTCAGCATCGTCTCAATGACCCTGGCCATGACCGGCAGCGGACTCGATATCGTCACCGCCTTCTCGGCGGTGGTGGCCTGCATCAACAACACCGGCCCGGGGCTGAACCAGGTCGGTCCGGCGACTACCTTCGCCATTCTTACCGACTTCCAGACCTGGGTGTGCAGCTTCGCCATGCTGTTGGGCCGGCTGGAGATCTTTACTTTATTGGTGGTGCTCACCCCGGCCTTCTGGCGCAAGTAGTAAACTTGCGCAATGAACAAGCTCAAAAACGATACCTTCCTGCGCGCCCTGTTGCGCCAGCCCACCGAACACACCCCGATCTGGCTCATGCGCCAGGCCGGCCGCTACCTGCCGGAGTATTGCGAGACGCGCCGCCGCGCCGGCAACTTCATGAATCTGTGCAAGAACCCGCGCATGGCCTGCGAGGTGACGCTGCAACCGCTGGCGCGCTACGACCTCGACGCGGCGATCCTGTTCTCCGACATTCTCACCGTACCCGACGCCATGGGCCTCGGCCTGTATTTCGCCGAGGGCGAGGGGCCGAAGTTCGAGCGCCCGCTACGCGAGGAATGGGAGATCCGCAATCTTTCCGTGCCCGATCCGGGCGTGGAACTGCGCTATGTGATCGACGCCGTGGCCGAAATCCGCCGTGCCCTGGACAACTCGGTGCCGCTGATCGGTTTTTCCGGCAGCCCGTTCACCCTCGCCTGCTACATGATCGAGGGCGGCGCCTCGGAGGACTTTCGCAGCATCAAGTCCATGCTCTACGACCGGCCCGACCTGCTGCATCACGTGCTGGACGTGAATGCCAGGGCAGTGACTGCTTACCTCAACGCCCAGATCGAAGCCGGCGCCCAGGCCGTGATGATCTTCGACACCTGGGGCGGCGCCCTCAGCCATCGCGCCTACA
>JAEHDO010000305.1 GCA_016880375.1 Betaproteobacteria bacterium
GGCGCGCGTCTGCAGCGAGGAGGTGCCGATCCCCTACGCGAAGCACATGGAGGAAGCGGCGTTGCCGCAGGTGCCGAAGATCGTCGCAACAGCAAGGCAGGTACTCGGAAAATGATCGAATTCAAACTGCCGTCGCTGGGCGCCGACATGGACGAGGGCAAGCTCCTAGAATGGAAAGTCAGTCCCGGCGACACGGTGAAGAAGGGCCAGGTGGTGGCCATCGTCGACACCTCGAAGGCGGCGGTGGATGTCGAGATCTGGAGCGAGGGCAGGGTATTCGAATTGCTGGTCGCGCCGGGCGAGACCATTCCCGTCGGCACGGTGATGGCGACGCTGCTCGAGGCGGGTGAAACGCCGGAGACGGCGAAGCGTATGCCGCGTGCGGCGCCGGCGCCGAAGCCGGCGGCGCCGGCGCGCCCTCACCCCAGCCCTCTCCCCCGCGCCGGGGGAGAGGGGGTAGTTTCCGGGCGCCGCCGCATCTCGCCGGCGGCACGCAAGCATGCCGAGGAGCTCGGCGTCGACATCGAGGCAATCCCGGGCACCGGCCCCGATGGCGCGGTGACCCTGTCCGACGTCGAGCAGGCGGCGGCCGCCAAAGTCAGTCCCGCGAAGACGGCGGCCGTGCCGGACAAGCAGGCGGAAATGCGCCGCGCCATCGCCGCGGCGATGAGCCGCTCGAAGCGAGAAATCCCGCACTACTACCTGTCCGAGCCGGTGACGATGCGCCGCGCGACGGAATGGCTGGCGAAGGCCAACGAAGGCCGGCCGATCACGTCGCGCCTGCTGATGGCGGTGCTGCAGCTGAAGGCGGTGGCGCTGGCGCTGAGGAAATACCCGGAGATGAACGGCTTTTTCCGCGATGGCGCCTTCCAGCCGGCTGCCGCCGCCCACATCGGCGTGGCCATCTCGCTGCGTCAGGGCGGGCTCATCGCGCCGGCGATCCACGACGTCGGCGAAAAATCGCTGGAGCAACTCATGCTCGATCTCACCGATCTGGTAAAGCGCGCCCGTGCCGGCAGCCTGCGCAGCTCGGAGATGTCCGACCCGACGATCACCGTCACCAACCTCGGCGAGCAGGGCGTGGCGGCGGTGTACGGCGTGATCTACCCGCCGCAGGTGGCGCTGGTCGGCTTCGGCCGCATCGTCGAACAGCCCTGGGTAGAGAACGGCGCACTGACGATCATGCCCGTGGTGACGGCGAGCCTCGCCGCCGACCACCGTGTTTCCGACGGCCATCGCGGCGCGCTGTTCCTCGCCGAACTGCGCGATCTGCTGCAACAACCGGAGAACCTGTAATGGAAGAAAAAGAACTGCGCACCGTGGTGGTCGCGACGCTGAAGACCATCGCGCCCGAGGTGGAGGAGGCCGACCTGCGCCCGGACCGGCCGCTCAGGAACCAGGTCGACCTCGACTCGATGGACTGGCTCAACTTCCTCATCGGCCTGCACGATAAGCTGAAGGTGGATATCCCCGAGGCCGACTACGCCAAGCTGGTGACGCTCGGCGACGTGCTCGACTACCTCAAGAAGAAGCTCAAATAGAAAGGGCGGCTTGCGCCGCCCTTTTGTCTTCCTGTTCCTCGATCAGGCCATCGCGCGCAAGCGACCGATGCGCTCTTCCGTCGCCGGATGCGTGCTGAACAGGCCGCGCAGGCCACCGCCCGACAGCGGGTTCATGATCATCATCTGCGCCGTCTCGGGGTGCGCTTCCGCCGCCTGCATGGGGATGCCGCGGGCGTAGGCATCGATCTTCGCCAGCGCATCGGCCAGGGCGTGCGGGTCGCCGGAGATCTCGGCGCCGCCGCGGTCGGCCTCGAACTCGCGCGCACGCGAGATGGCCATCTGGATCAGCATGGCGGCGATCGGCGCCAGGATCATGACGACGATGGAGACGATCGGATTGGCCCGCTCGCCGTCGCGCGAACCGCCGAAGAGCATGCCGAACTGGGCCAGCGAGGAAATCGCGCCGGCGACAGTGGCGGAAATCGTCGAGATGAGGATGTCGCGGTGCCTGACGTGCGACAGCTCGTGCGCCATGACGCCGCGCAGTTCGCGCGCCGACAGCAGCTGCAGGATGCCGGTGGTGGCCGCCACGGCGGCGTGGTCCGGGTTGCGGCCGGTAGCGAAAGCGTTGGGCTGCGCCTCGTCGATGAGGTAAACACGCGGCATCGGAATCTGCGCCCGCTGGGCGAGTTCCTTCACCATGTTGTAGAGATAGGGCGAGGACGCCTCGTCCACCTCCTGCGCGTTGTACATGCGCAGCACCATCTTGTCGGAAAACCAGTAGGCGAAGAAATTCATCCCTGCACCAAGCAGGAAGGCGATGAGCATGCCCTGGGCGCCGCCGATGGCGCCACCGACCCCGGCGAACAGCGCCAGGATGCCGGCCATGAGGATTGCGGTTTTCAGCCAGTTGCCAAACATGAATTCCCTCCTGTCCAGGAAAAGCAATCGCAAGCCTTAGATAGGGGGCGAACGGATAAATTCAACCTGCTGCTAGGGAAAATCGCTGGCCGGGCTTGAGGGCAAAGCCGTGCAGGAAATCCGCCGCCCGCAGGCGTTTGCCGCCCGATTTCTGCAACTCGACTAAACGCAATGCGCCTTTGCCGCAAGCAACCAGAATGCCGCCGGCGCCGGCCGCCAATATGGTGCCGGGTTCACCCGCTCCTGGGGCAGGCTCGGCCCTCAGGACCTTGATGGTTTGTCCTTCGATCTGGGCAACCGTGCCGGGGAAAGGGTCGAAGGCGCGCACGGCGCGCGACAGCACCACGGCGGGCTGGCGCCAGTCGAGTACCGCTTCGGACTTTTCCAGCTTGGCGGCATAGGTGGCGCCCTCGACAGGCTGCGGCTCGCCAGGCAATTCCCCCCGTTCAAGCCTTGGCAAGGCCTCTACGATCAGGCGTGCCCCAAGTACCGCCAACTTGTCGTGCAGGGTTGTAGCGCAGTCGGCATCCGAGATGGGAAGGCTTCCCTTGAGCAGCATCGGGCCGGTATCGAGCCCGGCCTCCATGCGCATGAGGGTGACGCCGGTTTCGGCATCGCCTGCCAGGATGGCACGCTGGATCGGTGCCGCACCGCGCCAGCGCGGCAACAGGGAAGCATGGATGTTGATGCAGCCCAGGCGCGGAATGTCCAGCGCCGCCTGCGGCAAAATCAGGCCGTAGGCGGCCACCACCATGATATCGGGGCAAGCGCCGATGATTGGCTGGCGCGATTCCGCGGATTTCAGCGAGGGCGGCTGGTGTACCGGCAAGCCATGCTTCAGGGCCAGCTGTTTCACCGGGCTGGCTTGCAGTGCCAGGCCCCGTCCAGAAGGTCGATCGGGCTGAGTAAGCACTAACGGCACGCTATGGCCGGCGGCCAAAATGGATGCCAGCGCCTGGGCCGCGAACTCGGGTGTCCCGGCAAAGACGATGCGCATCAGGCAGTGATCCGCGCCTGTTTGGCGAGCCGGGCTTTGATGCGTGATTGCTTGAGTTGGGAAAGATGCTCGACGAAAACCTTGCCGTCGAGGTGGTCGATCTCGTGCTGGATGCACACTGCCAGGAGGCCTTCAACTTCCAGGGTGAAGGGTTCGCCCTGCGGATCGAGTGCGCGCACCTTGACGCGCTCGCTGCGGGTGACTTTCTCGTAGATGCCTGGAACCGACAGGCAGCCTTCCTCGCAGACCTGCTCCCCGGAACGATCGAGGATCTCGGGGTTGATGAAGGCGAACAATTTGGATTTATCCTCGGACACATCGATGACCACGACACGCTTGTGAACATCCACCTGGGTAGCGGCCAGGCCTATGCCCGGCGCCTCGTACATGGTCTCCGCCATGTCTGAGATGAGTTTGCGGATGGCTTCATCGACCTCGGTCACCAGGGCGGCTTTTCTGTGGAGACGGGGGTCGGGATAGCGGAGAATAGGCAAAAGTGCCATAAAAAGCTTGCGGATTTAGATAATTAGGTGCGACAATTAATGCAAACCTGTAAAAGTCAAAGCTAGCATGCTAGACTTTGATGAGGATCCGGGTCCCTGGCTCGGGAACCTTGCGCGAGGCCAACATGATGATAATTCGCATTATATCTGCGCTGATTCTAAGTTTCTCAACTGTCTGCGCGTTGGCGCAGGACGCCAAGCCGCTCCAACTCGCCACCGACGCCCCCGATCGCCACACCGTGGTGAAGGGCGATACGCTGTGGGGAATTTCCGGCAAGTTCCTCCAGGAACCCTATCGCTGGCCGGAACTGTGGCGCATGAACAAGGATCAAGTGAAGAACCCGCACCGCATCTATCCCGGACAGGTGCTGGTTCTCGACAGAAGCGGCGCAAATCCTCAATTGCGTCTGGAGACCCTCAAGCTCGAGCCCAAGGTTTACTCTGAAGACATCTCGCAGGCGATACCGAGCATTCCTCAACACATCATCGAGCCCTTCCTCTCCCGGCCGCAAGTGGTTGGGGAAGATGGCTTGAATGATTCACCGAAAATCGTCGCCACCCAGGAAGATCGCGTCTATCTCGGTCCCGGTGGCCGCGCCTACGTGAGCGGAATGAAGGAAAAGGCGAAGCTATGGCAGGTCTATCGCCCCACCACGCCTGTCGTAGATCCTGAAACGCAGGAGACGATAGGATACGAGGCGTTCTATCTTGGCACTGCCAAGCTGGCCGCCGAAGGCGAACCTGCATCAATCGACATCGTAACCGCCATCCAGGAAATCGGCGTCGGCGACCGCCTGATACCAGCTACACGCGCAGAAATCATCAGTTACGCCCCTCGCGCACCCTCGAAACAGATCCAGGGTCAGATCGCAGCCATCTATGGCGGCGTGAAGGAGGCCGGGCGCAGTTCCATCGTAACGCTCAATCGCGGCAAGCAGGACGGCATCGAGGTCGGCCACGTACTCGCACTGTATCGAAACAGTGTGGAGCAGGTGCGCCGGGAGGGTGAATTTCGCCATCGCCGAGAGTCGGGCGAGATCATAAGAGTCAAGCTGCCCCCTGAAAAATATGGTCATGTCTTCGTCTTCCGCGTCTTCGACCGCATTTCCTATGCGCTGGTGATGAACGTCTCACGCCCGGTTGTGGTTGCCGACCTAGTTCAAACGCCATAAATAGGTGCCCAGCACGGATGCCCTTGCCAACTGGCTGCGACTGACACTCGCGCCGGGCATCGGCAGCGAGACGCAGCGCCGGCTGCTTGCCGATTTCGGCCTTCCCGACAATATATTCGCTGCCAGCGCAGCAACGCTGGGACGCACAGTCCCGCTCCTGCAAGCAGAGCGCCTGCTGTCGCACGATTCCGGAAACGAGATCGCCATGGCGCTTGCCTGGGCCGCCGAGCCGGGTAATTGCATTCTGACCCTCGCCGACGCAGCCTATCCGCAACGGTTGCTCGATACCCCTGATCCGCCCACCGTTCTTTATGTAAAGGGCCGCACCGACCTGCTCAACGCCCCAGCCCTAGCCATCGTCGGTTCGCGCAACGCAACGCCGCAAGGTGAAGCCAATGCCGAAGCTTTCGCGGCGGCCCTGGCCGACGCTGGACTCACCGTCGTCAGCGGCATGGCGCTTGGCATCGATGCGGCCGCGCACCGCGGCGGCCTGCGGGGCTCAGGCTCAACCATCGCCGTGATCGGCACGGGTATTGATCGCGTCTACCCGGCACGCAACCAGGTGCTGGCTCGCGACATCGCGGCTCAGGGCACCATCGTTAGTGAATTCCCGCTCGGCACACCGGCACTGAAGGAAAATTTCCCGCGCCGCAACCGCATCATTTCCGGCTTGGCGCATGGTTGCCTGGTAGTCGAGGCCGCAGAGCGCAGCGGCTCGCTCATCACCGCCAGGCTGGCGGGCGAACAGGGACGCGACGTCTTCGCCGTTCCCGGTTCGATCCACTCGCCCCTGTCGAAGGGCTGCCACAGGCTAATCAAGCAGGGGGCCAAGCTGGTGGATGATGCCCGGGATATTCTGGAAGAACTTGGACTGGCCACTGCTGCCGGCAAGGCCACACCCGCAGCGCCCGCTCTCACTGCCGAAGCGACCAGGCTGCTCGACAGCATCGGCTTCGATCCCAGTGACATCGATTCGCTGGCGTTGCGATCCGGCTTGACGGCCGAGAGGCTATACGCCATCCTGTTGCAAATGGAACTGGACGGCAGGATCGCCAGTCTGCCGGGAGGACGGTTCCAGCGCATCGGCCCATGAACAGACGACACGACGCCGCCATGTTCGACATACTTGTATA
>JAEHDO010000306.1 GCA_016880375.1 Betaproteobacteria bacterium
AGCGGCATGCGCGGCATGGGCGTGCATCGCATGATGTTCAAGGGCGGCAACCGCTTCGGCGTCCTGCTCGCCAATCCGCCGCTGTCGCTGTACCTGGCCAACGCCGAGGCCGCCGGCAAGCCGCTGGAAGTGGCGGTGGCGCTGGGCATCGATCCGGCCATCTTCATCGCCTCGATCGTCAAGACCGGTCCGCTCGGCCCGGACAAGATGGAGATCGCCGGCGCGCTCGGCGGCGCGCCGGTGGAACTCGCCCGTGCAATGACGGTGGATGTCGAGGTGCCGGCGCGCGCCGAGGTCATCCTCGAGGGCCGCGTGCTGCCCGGCGTGCGCGAGCCCGAAGGGCCGTTCGGCGAAAACACCGGCGCCTACTTCACCAACCAGAGTCCGGTGATCGAAGTCACTGCCGTCACCCACCGCAAGGATTTCATCTTCCCGGCACTGGTGCCGTGGACGGCCGATGTCGACACGCTGCTCTCGCTCGCCGGCGGCGCCGAACTGCTCGGCCAGCTGCAGGGCCTGGTGCGCGGCGTGGTGGACCTGGAACTGGTGCCGGGCACCTGCAGCTTCGCCGCCGTCATCTCGGTGCGCGACTGCCCCCACCACGAGGTGCGGCGCCTGATCCACCTGGCGCTGAACCTCGACCGGCGCCTGAAGGTGCTGACGGTGGTCGATGACGACGTCAACCTGCGCGATCCGCGCGAAGTCGCCTGGGCGATGTCGACCCGTTTCCAGCCGGCCCGCGACACGGTGGTCGTGACCGGCACGGAAGGCTATATCATCGATCCCTCCTCCGCCGGGGACAGCGGCTCCAAGATCGGCTTCGACGCCACGCGCGGCGCCGGAGCGCAGTTCGACAAGATCGCCATGCCGCCCGCGGCGGCGGCCCGGGCACGGGCGGTGCTGACAGCGATTGAAAAGGGGCAGGCATGAAGGCAGGCATGAAATTGGTGGTGGGAATTTCCGGCGCCAGCGGCGCCATCTACGGCATCCGCACGCTGGAGGTGCTGCAGAAGGCCGGGGTGGAGACGCACCTCGTCATGAGCGACTCCGCCAAGCGCACCATCGTCTACGAGACCGATTACACGATCGACGACCTGAAGAAGCTGGCCACGCAGGTGCACGACATCAACGACGTCGGCGCCTGCATCTCCTCGGGCTCCTTCCGCCATGCCGGCATGGTGCTCGCGCCCTGCTCGATCAAGACGCTCTCCGCCATCGCCAACTCCTTCAACACCAACCTGCTGATCCGCGCCGCCGACGTCTGCCTGAAGGAGCGGCGCAAGCTGGTGCTGATGCTGCGCGAGACGCCGCTGCACCTTGGCCACCTGCGCCTGATGACGCAGGCGACGGAAGCCGGCGCGGTGCTGGTGCCGCCGCTGCCGGCCTTCTACCACCGGCCGAAGACGCTCGAGGACGTGATCATGCAGTCGGTGAACAAGGCGCTCGACCAGTTCGACCTGGACCTGGACCTGTTCAAGCGCTGGACCGGCAACGAGGAGCGGGAGGCTCTGAAAAATCGCTAGGGGGATGGCCATGGCGGTGACGGAAACGGAAACCCTGCTGCTGGTGGGCGAAGCCTGCTCGGGCCTGGGCGAGGGCGCCAGCTTCACCGCGCTGGAGTGGGTGCGGCGCGAATTCCTCGCCAAGCTCGGCTTCGAGCCCTACCCGGGCACTTTCAACCTGCACATGAGCGGGCAGGCCTGGGACGAGGCGAAGCGCTGCATGGCGCGCGAGTCCGGCATCGCCATTACGCCCGAGCCGGGGTTCTGCGCGGCGAAGTGCTTCCATGTGGTGGTCGGCGGTTGCATCACCGGGGCGGTGGTGTTCCCCGAGGTGGCGGGCTACCCGCCGGACAAGTTCGAGGTGATTTCCGCCGTGCCGGTGCGCCAGGCCCTAGGCGTCGCCGACGGGGACAAGGTCGCCGTCAGCGTCGTCTGCTGATGCCGAAGCGACATTGCCGGCGCTGCGGCGCCGTGCTGACGGCGCTGACTTTTGCCGACGGCCGGATGCGGGAGCAGTGCGGCGATTGCGGCACCGTCGCCTGGCGCAACCCGTTGCCGGTGGGCATGGCGCTCATCGAGCACGGGGGGCGCCTGGTGCTGATCCGCCGCGCGGCCGACCCGCTCGCCGGCTACTGGGCGCCGCCGGCCGGTTATGTCGAGTGCGGCGAATCGGTGGAGGCAGCGGTGGTGCGCGAGGCGCGCGAGGAGACCGGCCTCGAGATCGCGCTGGACGGCCTGTTCGAGGTGTACTCGCGCGCCGACGTGGAGGTGCTGATCGTCGCCTACCGCGCGCATGCCGTCGGCGGCGTGCTGGCGGCGGGCGACGACGCCGTCGAGGCCGG
>JAEHDO010000307.1 GCA_016880375.1 Betaproteobacteria bacterium
CTCGCGCAGCGCCTCCGCCCAGCGGCTGGTGGAATCGGCCATCAGCGCCACGTGCAGCCCCTGGTCGCGGAAATATTCGGCCACCGTCACCGCGCTGTAGATGCTCGCCTCGCGCGCCGCCACCGGCATGTTGGATGCGTTGGCGATGATCACCGTGCGTTCCATGAGCGGGCGGCCGCTGCGCGGATCGATCAGGCGCGGAAACTCGTCGAGGACGCCGGCCATCTCGTTGCCGCGCTCGCCGCAGCCGAGATAGACGATGACGTCGGCGTCACAGCCCTTGGCCAGCGTCTCCAGCAGCACCGTCTTGCCGGTGCCGAAGCCACCGGGAATCGCCGCCTTGCCGCCCTGCGCCACCGGAAACAGCGAATCGAGCAGCCGCTGCCCGGTGACCAGCGGCTTGGCGGCGGGGCGGCGCGCGCGCACCGGCCGCGGCTGGCGCACCGGCCAGTCGTGGCCCATGGCGATCTCGCACTCCTTGCCCCCCTCGCCGCGCAACCGCAGCAGCGGCACATCCTCGGCGTGGCTGCCGGCGGCGGCGACGCGCAGCACCTCGCCGGAGATGCGCGGCGGCAACAGGCAGCGCTGGGCGCGGCCGTGCGTGGCCGTCGCCGTGCCGAACACCGCGCCGGCCTCCAGCCGCATGCCGGCGGAGACGGCCGGCGTAAAATCGAACGTCATGGCCGCGGCGCGGCGCTGCCCCGGCTGGACATGGCTCGAGCCCGTACCCGCCAGCGGCCGCAGCAGGCCGTCGAAGATGCCGCCGAGCAGGCCCGGCCCGAGGCGGATCGCCAGCGGGCCGCCGCTGCCGACGACTTCGACGCCGGGCTTCAATCCGCTGGTGTCCTCATACACCTGCGCCACCAGTTCGTCGCCTTCGAGGCGAATCACCTCGCCGACCAGTCCCTGCGGCCCCACCGCCACCGCCTCGCGCATGGCGAACGGCCCCTCGGCGCGCGCGCGCAGCACGGGACCGCTGATCCAGAGGATGCGCGCCCGGCTCATTCCGCGTGTTCACCCAGACGGGCCAGCAATCGCGCCTCGATCGCGCGCTTGTCGGCGAGCAACGCCTGCAGCGTGCCATCGACGCGGTTGCCGCCGCGGCAAATGCGCAAGCCGGCCTCGATGCCCTCCTTGGCGGAGAATTCGGCGGGCGCATCGATGCTCGCGGCGAACGCCTGCCGCTCCGCCTCGGCCCAGCCGGGGGGATGCTCGATGCGCCAGCCGCCGGCCGCCAGCATGCCGCGCGCCACCAGGGCCAGGCACGACGTCCAGGCCGCGCGCGTTTCCGGCTGTCGCCACAACCCCAGCAAGGCGGCCGGCAACCGTGGCCAGGCCGCAGCCAGCAGGGCGACGGCACGACGGCGCGCGTGCGCGCGGCGGGCGGTTTCCAGGCGCGCCTGCACCGCCGCCAGGCCATCGGCCAGACGGGCGCGCTCATCGGCGGCACCCTCGCGCAGGCGCCGCCGCGCCTCGGCGCGCGCCTCGGCCAGCAGGCGCCGCGCACGCACGCGCGCCGCCTCGAGTTCGGCGGCGCAGCGCGTTGCGCGCTCCGCGGCGATCAGGTCGAGGAGCACCCGTGCCTGATTCATTCCTGCTCCATGCCCAGTTGCGCGCGCAGGCGATGCGGCAGATCCGTTGCCGTCGATCCGCCGCTGACATCGTCCACCACCAGCAACAGCGGCGCGGTCGCTGCCTGGGCCGCGCGCAGCGCAGATTCGGGAATGCGCGCGGCCAGCGCCGCGCCGAGCAGCACCAGCGGCGCCTCGGCGCGCGCCTGCGCCAGGGCAGCGGCTTCCTCTCCCGGCGCCGGCACATGCACGCGCGCGCCGGCCAGCCGGTAGCCGGCCGCGCTCGCTTCGTCGCCGAGATAGATCGGCGCCTGCATCAGGCGAGACGGTTGAGAATGAGGATGGAGACGATCAGGCCGTAGATGGCGATGCCCTCGGCCAGGCCGACGAGGATCAGCAGCCGGCCGAACAGCTCGGGTTTTTCCGCCAGGGCGCCGACGGCGGCAGCGCCGACGCGCGCCACGGCGATGCCGGCGCCGATCGACGAGGCGGCCGTGGCCAGGGCGGCACCGATGAAGCCCCACTGCCAGGCGGCGGCATCCAGGACGGCGCCGGCGCGCTCCGCCGCGATCGCCTTCGGAGCGTGGGTCAGCAGCAGGGTGGCGCCGGCGCCGAGCACGGCCGCCAGAACGGTCAGGGCGGCAGTGAAGCGGAATTTCGGTTTCATTTCTGGCTCTCCTGTAACGTGAAAACGGGGGGCGGCAGCGGGCGGAACGGCCTGCCGTCCGCCACCAGGAAGCGCACGAAAAATTCGAACAGTACCAGGCGCGTGGTCTGCACCGAGACGACCAGCAGTTCGAGGGCGACGATGACGGCATTGCCGGCGACGAGCACCGGCAGCCGCGCATCCCCGGCGGCATCGGCCAGGGCGACGACGGCAGACGAGAGGCCGGCGTGCGCCAGCGCGAAGGCGCCGATGCGGGCGAAGGACAGGGTGTTCACCAGCAGCTGCAGCGTGCGCTCGACGAGTCGGCCGAGCGCCGCCGCCAGCGCCGCCGCGCGCATCTTCGCCCGCAGCGCGCCGATGCAGCAGGCCAGCACGCCGGCGCCCGCCAGGGCGAAGCCGGCGGCATGGAACAGGGCGGCCACCAGGCCGACGTAGACGGCGATCAGGCCGGCGTCGTGCCGCAGCCAGTCCGCCAGTGCGCCGCGCCAGTGCGCCTGCACGCCGCCGAGGCCGAGGCCGGCGAGCAGCAGCAGCATGCCGCCGGCGAGCGGCGCGGCGAGCACCGTCAGGGGCGCCGTCAGCGGATGCAGCCATAGCGCCGGCAACACGTCCTCCAGCGTGAAAACGCTGCCGAAAGCCAGGCCGAACAGCGCCGCCGAGAGGCCGCCGGCAATGAACAGCCGCGCCAGGGGGAAGCGCTGGCGCAGCACGAAGCCGGCAGCCGCGATGAGCAG
>JAEHDO010000308.1 GCA_016880375.1 Betaproteobacteria bacterium
AGGTCGGTCTCGCGCTTCTGCAGGCCCCAGACGAGCGCCAGCATGGCCACGGCAAAGATGCCGATGGCGACGTAGGGAACGCTCCAGACCCAGTTGCGCTGGCCGGCAGTGGTTTCGCTGCTCATGTGGCCTTCAGAATGACACCGCGGATTTTCTCACGCTCTTGGGGTTAACCCCCATTTGCCCTGCATGGCGCCGCGGCTAACCTGCAATTGCGACAATCTGGAGGTTGGGATGAGGCTGCTGCGACTGATCGCCCTGGCGGGCTGGGCCGCCTGTACCGCCGCGCAGGCGGCGGAACCGATCCGCATCGGCGTCTCCGGCCCGTTCACCGGCGGCTCCAGCCCGATGGGCATCTCCATGCGCGACGGCATCCGCGTCGCCGCAGCCGAAATCAACGCCGCGGGCGGGCTGCTCGGCCGGCCGATCCAGCTCGTCGAGCGCGACGACCAGGCGCGCAACGAGCTCGGCGCACAGATCGCCCGGGAACTGGTCGGCCGCGAGAAGGTGGTCGCCGGCGTCGGCATCGTCAATACCGGCGTGGCGCTGGCCAGCCAGCACGTCTACCAGGAAGCGCGCATCCCGATGATCACCGCCGTGGCCACCGGATCGATCGTCACGCGCCAGTTCCTGCCGCCGCAGCATCCCGACAATTTCATTTTCCGCATTTCGGCCAGCGACGGCATCCAGGCCGCCATGATTGTCGAGGAAGCCGTCGAGCGGCGCCGGTTCCGCAAGGTGGCGATCCTCGCCGATTCGACCAACTACGGCCAGCTCGGCCAGGAGGACCTCGAGCGCGCGCTGGAAAAAAAGGGCGTCCGGCCCGTGGCCGTGGCGAAGTTCAACATCCGCGACGTCGACATGACGCGCCAGATCCTCGCCGCGCGCGAGGCCGGCGCCGAGGCCCTGCTCACCTACGGCATCGGCCCCGAGCTGGCGCAGATCGCCAACGGCGCAGCCAAGCTCGGCTGGAGCGTGCCGATCATCGGCAGCTGGCCGCTGTCGATGTCCAACTTCATCGACAGCGCCGGGCCCAATGGCGAAGGCGCGCGCATGCCGCAGACCTTCATCCAGGAGGCGGATACGCCGAAGCGCCGGGCCTTCATCGAGGCCTATCAGAAGTTGTCCCGTACCGAGCGCATGCCATCGCCCTCGGCCGCCGCGCAGGGCTACGACGGCATGCTGCTGCTGGCCGCAGCCATCCGCCAGGCCGGCACCACGCACGGTTCGCGCATACGGGAAGCCCTGGAGAATCTCAAGGAAAGGGTCGTCGGCGTCATCATGACCTACGAACGCCCATTTTCGCGCAGCGACCACGAGGCCTTCGACGACCCCGGCCAGGTGGCAATGGGCGAGGTGTCCGGCGGGCGCGTCGTGCGCGCCCGCGAGGAATCACGGAGGAAGCCGTAAAGGCAGGGGGACCGGCCGGGCCGGTCACATCTCCCCCTGCGCCCTGCCCGGGACCTGGTTTGGACGGGCGTCCTGCCACTTGATTTTTTATGCCGGGGCAATCATTGTGTGCGCATAGGCGAGCCAGGCCGCCTGAAGCAGCAGTTGCCATTCAACCGCACTTTACGACCTACTACCTCAACAGAAAGGGGATCGCATGAAACGCTCATTGATAGTCGTTGCCAGCCTTGCCGCACTCGCCGTTTCGGCCTGCGGGAAGAAGGAAGCGCCGCCTCCGGCTGCAGCGCCGGCGCCCGCCCCGGCGGCTGCGCCGGCGCCTGCACAGTCCGGCATGGGCGGCATGGAAAAGGGCATGGAAGGGATGTCCGGCATGTCCGGCGGCCCGGCGATGTCCGGCATGCCGTCTGACAAGGGCATGGAGGGCATGTCCGGCATGTCCGGCGGCCCGGTCATGAATGGCAAGAAGGAAGAGCCGAAGAAGTAAGCTTTTCGTCATTCCTGGCGAGAAGGGCCAGCCTCCGGGCTGGCCTTTTTTTCGGCCGGTGCATGCGTCGGAAGCGGATATTGCGGTTTTCCACTATTGCACTATCCGGTTTCATATCCTACTATATGAAAAGCTTCCCCCGGCACACCACCCCGTACTAGAGTGGGAGCAAGGGCGCGCACAAGGCGCCCGTCAAAATACCTGGCGAGGAGACCCACCATGTCCGCATTGCCGAACCATCTGCTGCCGTCCGATCCGGACACGCAGGAAACCCGGGAGTGGCTCGAAGCCCTCGAAGCCGTCATCGAGCAGGAGGGGCCGGAACGCGCCCACTACCTGATCGAGCGCCTTGTCGAACTGGCCCGCCGCACCGGCATCAACCTGCCCTACAAGGCCACCACCGCCTACATCAACACCATTCCGCCCGGCCAGGAAACGCCCTCGCCCGGCAACCACGAACTGGAGCACCGCATCCGCTCGTACGTGCGCTGGAATGCGCTGGCCATGGTGCTGCGCGCCAACAAGGGCGATTCCAACCTCGGCGGCCACATTGCCAGCTTCGCCTCCGCCGCCACGCTCTACGACGTCGGCTACAACCACTTCTGGCATTCGCCTTCGGAGCATCACGGCGGCGACATGGTCTTCGTTCAGGGCCACTCGGGGCCGGGCGTCTATGCGCGCGCCTTCATGCTCGACCGGCTGACGCAGCAGCAGATGGACAACTTCCGCCGCGAGGTGGACGGCCAGGGCCTCTCCTCCTACCCGCACCCCTGGCTGATGCCGGACTTCTGGCAGTTCCCGACGGTGTCGATGGGCCTGGGGCCCCTGCAGGCGATCTACCAGGCGCGCTTCATGAAGTATCTCAACGACCGCGGCATCATCCAGGCCGGCAACCGCAAGGTGTGGGCCTTCATGGGCGACGGCGAGATGGACGAGCCGGA
>JAEHDO010000309.1 GCA_016880375.1 Betaproteobacteria bacterium
ATGGGTTTTAAACAAGGCGGATTAGATTCACTTCGACGCCCCCGCCTTCCTGAGTAATTCAACAATCTGATCATGCTTGCCATCTGCAGCCCACTTCAGGGCGGAAGATCCGTCAGAGGTAATGATGTTTGGATTGGCATTGGCCTTGAGCAGCAACTTGACAGTACCCAAATGGCCATTTCTTGATGCAAGCATCAAGGCGGTTGCCTGGTTTGACGCCAAGGCATTGAGATCAGCCCCTTTTGCAATAAGGAATTCAACTACATCATCCCGACCTTCGAAAGCGGCATAGATCAAGGGCGTCCATCCAGGATGATTGATCTCCCCGCCGGCAGCCACCAACAGCTTGACGATGTCGATATGGCCCTTTAAGGCGGCGTACATCAATGGCGTATCGCCATACTGGTTTCTTACCCGAACACGCGCTCGATGCTCGATGAGAAATTGCACGAGCTCGGTATTTCCCTTTTCTACCGCCAGCATCAGGAGCGAGTTGCCTGACTTGTCGACCGTATTCACATCCATGCCACGCTGAAGAATGGTCGTGACGGCTTCAGTATTGTTGTCTTCGAGTGCCTTCAGGAGGTCATCATAGACGCCTGCCGATGAAATTCCGGCATACATACCCAAAGCCATGCCCAACAAGACTGTCCACGCATGACGATTAAGATATGAAAAATAACGTGTAATCAATTGATTGCTACCTTGAATAAACGGCAGAAGTTCTCTGTAGTGGCTTGCTCGATCTCAAGTACGTCCATTTCCCTGAGCAAGGCGATTTCATTTGCCACATGCCTGACATAAGCCGGCTCATTGGGCTTGCCGCGATACGGTACGGGCGCCAGATACGGCGAATCGGTTTCCACCAGGATGCGGTTCAAGGGGATTGTCCTGGCGACCTGCTTGAGCTGCTTCGCGTTCTTGAACGTCACAATACCTGAAAATGATATGTAAAAGCCTTGAGACAGCGCATTGTCCGCCACCTCCTGGGTTTCGGTAAAGCAATGCATTACCCCGCCGACATCTTCTGCATTCTCCTCACGCATGATGCGCAAGGTGTCTTCCGCAGAGTCTCTTGTATGAATAATCAGTGGCTTGTGCGACTCCTTGGCGGCCCTGATGTGGGTGCGAAATCGTTCTCGCTGCCACTCTGGCCTGTCCTTGTGCCAGTAGTAGTCCAGGCCGGTTTCTCCAATACCGATTACCCGCTCATGCTGTGCATAGCGCAACAGTGTTGCCACATCCGGCTCGATGCAGTCCTGGTGTTCAGGGTGGACTCCGACCGATGCAAAAAGATTTTGATGTTGCTCGGCCAGCGAAAGCACATCAGGCATCTTTTCCAGGCTAACCCCAATACATAGGGCTGCGCCAACCTTGGCGCTCTTCATCGATGAGAGGACTTGATCGATACGGTTGGCCAACTCTGGGAAATCGAGATGGCAATGCGAATCAACCAGCATCGGCGAAAAACACTAAATGGTGTGGGTTTGGCGACCTGCAGGATAGCCGGCCAGGATGGTCTCGATCTTATGGCGGGCAGCCTGGCCCGACTCGTCTTCGCTGAATTGAACCCCTATTCCCTGCGTCTTGTTGTTCTGGGCACCAGCCGGGGTTACCCAAACAACCGAGCCGGCTATCGGCAATTTACCCGGCTCATCCATCAACGACAGCAGCATGAACACTTCGTCGCCAATAGTGTAGGGCTTGGCAGTCGGGACAAAAATACCGCCGCGCTTCAAGTAAGGCATGTAGGCGGCGTAAAGTGCTGATTTTGAGTTAATATTTAAAGACAAAACACTCGGGCGCGCGCCTATGGGCTGTGGTTTGGCAGGCTCGGACATGGACTTTGTTATCTCCCGCTCAAGGCTGCTCTCGCATAGCGAGACAGCATGTCTTCCAGAAACAGGCGCGGATTCAAGGGGTGTTGCGATACCGCCCTGATCCGCAACAAATCATTGTAGCAGTCAATCAAGGCGCTGACTGAAGCGCCCCCTGCAGCTGCACGAACCTGCTGCAATCTATGAGTATGAAAAACAGCCTGGCCACACAAATTCATTGCAACCAGATCGAAAACCCATTTCTGCATCCAGATAACCAGGGTGCGCTTGTCGACGGTGGGTTCCTCTTCCTTGTTGTTTTTCAACCAGGATTCCCAGCGGCCGGCGATCGTTACCGGGCCGGCGTGTTCGAGTTGCGCCAAGTCCCGATAAAACTCCTCCAGCCGATCCCAATCCCCGGCCTCACTACGGGCCGAAAGCGGCATGCCACCAGCGTGAGCTAGCAAGTCCTCTGCGTGGGGCGTGACGCATTTCCCTAGCCAGGTCAGGGCTTGATCGCTGGAAGGCTTTGCAAATACGAGTGTCTGGCAACGGCTAAGGATCGTTGGCAGAAGCCTTCTTCTGTTACTTGTTATCAATATAAATAAAGTACTTGGAGATGGTTCTTCAAGCATTTTAAGAAGTGAATTGGCAGTTGCCTGGTTCATGGCTTCGGCCGGTTGGATGATAATGATCCGAGCCCCCTGGCGGTGCGTGCCGACCCCGAGGAAATCATTCAGCGACCGAATCTGGTGAATACGAATTTGCTCGGATTTTTTCTTCTGCATGGCAGATTCCGAGTCTGCTTCAGCATCATCCAAGTCGTCTCGGCCTGGTTCAATGAGTCTGAAGTCGGGGTGGTTGCCACTGGACATCCAGTTGCACGAAGGGCATTTCCCACAAGCCTGCTCGCTCCCGGTCGCCTTTTCACACAGCAGTCTGGCAGCCAGAGCATGGGCGAAATCCTGCTTCCCCCCTCCCTTTGGGCCTGCCAACAGTAAGGCATGAGGCCATTGCCCGGCGCGCTCGAACAACTTGCCCCAAAGCTTTTCATGCCATGAATAGATCATTTATTCAATATGTTGCTATTATTTTTTCAAGTTGTTTCTCTATTTCGGGTATGCTTAGCCTTGAGTCGATGACCTTGATTCGATCTGGTTCGACTGTGGCCCGCTGCAAATAGGCCTTTCTGACTCGCTCGAAGAATTCCCGGGTTTCCCGTTCGAACCGGTCCGGCGCAGCCCCTGTTTTTGCCAGCCGCCCACAGGCGATTTCTGTCGGCAGATCGAAAACAAACGTAATATCAGGCTGAAAATCCTCCTGGACCCAACGTTCCAGCGCCATGATTTTCTCCGGGGCCAACCCCCTGCCCCCACCCTGATAGGCGTAGGAGGCATCAGTAAAGCGGTCGGAAACAACCCATTTCCCATCCGCAAGAGCAGGCAGAATCAGTTTATCCAGATGTTCTCGCCGGGCGGCAAACATCAGCAGCGCCTCGGTTTCCAGGTGCATGGGCTCAGACAGCAGCAGGGCCCGCAGCTTTTCCCCCAGCGCTGTACCACCCGGCTCGCGGGTTGCGACAACGTCTTTCCCCTGGCGCTTCAGAAAATCGACCAGCCATGCATGGTGGGTGCTTTTCCCGGCGCCGTCTATGCCTTCCAGCGTGATGAACTTGCCGCGCATTCAATTCCCTTTTCGCAACTGGTATTTCGCCACGGCACGATTGTGTTCCTCCAGCGTTCGGGAGAACTGACTCGATCCGTCACCACGGGCAACGAAATAATACAAATCCGTCCCGGCAGGGTGCAGCGTCGCCTGTATCGAAGCCATGCCTGGCATGGCAATCGGCGTTGGCGGCAAGCCGGGCCTCGTATAGGTATTGTAGGGGCCATCCGCCTGGAGATCGCGCTTGCGAAGGTTGCCATCGAAACGCTCGCCCAAACCATAGATCAGCGTCGGATCGGTCTGCAGCAGCATGCCCTTTTTCAGGCGGTTGATGAATACGGAGGCAATCTGCGCCCGGTCCCTTGACTGGCCGGTTTCCTTTTCAACGATGGAGGCCATGATGAGCGCCTCGTAAGGCGACGAATAGGGCAGATTGCCTCCCCGCCCCTCCCATTCCGTGAGCAGCAATTTTTCCATCTGGCGGTATGAGCGCTTGAGTATCTCGAGATCGCTGGATCCTTTGGCGAACAAGTAGGTATCCGGAAAAAAGCGGCCTTCTGCCGCCCCTTCGGCTCCCAATTTCTCCATGATTTGGCGCTCCGTCAGACCGGCCGTGTCATGCCGGACGTGAGCATGGGCATCGAGCGCTGCGCGCATTTGACGGAATGTCCAGCCTTCCAGCAGTACGATTTCCGCCTGCATAACGTCGCCCAGGGTAAGCTTTTCCAGCAATTTCATCGGGGTGACGCCCTCCGCCACCTGATAGCTGCCAGCCTTGATTTCCGCCGCTTTGCCTAGGGCGCGTCCTAAAAGGGTGAATTGCCAGGCGGGCATGGCCACGCCGGCCGCCTCGATCTGGCGGGAGGCGCTGCGCAGGGTACTTCCGGCTGTTATCGTGAAATCAGCCGGACTGGCCTGGAGCATGAGCGGCTTGATTGCGAAATACCCCATCATGCCGACAAACACGAGCGCGGCGGTAAGCATCAAGCCGAGCAGGCGGAGCAACCAGCGCATTATCGGGTAAGGGTTGAAAAAGAGTGGAGGGCCACAATAGATATAATAACTCACCCTACAACCAGACGAAGAAACCATGGACTCCAACTGGCAGGACATCCTCGCAAACCGGGGCGCTCGCCTCGAAGCGGGCGAAGCATGCGATTTCGGCGACGCGCAGGCCGAACTCAAGGCCGCCGCATCGTATACGGTGCTGGCACCGCTGACGCAGTTCGGGGTGATTCGCGCCTCTGGAGAGGACGCCGCCAGTTTCCTGCACAATTTGCTGTCGAACGATGTACAGCACCTTGGCCGGGAGCGCGCCGAGCGCTGCGGCTTCTGCAGTCCGAAGGGCCGCCTCCTGGCCGATTTCCTGATTTGGCGCGAAGGCCAGGACTACCTGCTCCAACTCTCGACTGACATCCAGCCGGGAATGCTCAAGAAACTCGGCATGTATGTGCTGCGTTCAAAGGTGAAACTCTCGGATGCGAACAGCGATATGGTCCTGCTGGGCATTGCCGGAACCGGGGCGGCTGCCGCCCTCAAGGCGCTGGGAGCCGGCATCCCCTCCTCCCAGTACGATGTGCTGCGTTTCGATGAGGGAACGGCAATCCGCCTCGACGAACATCGGGTCCAGTTGGCGGTTCATGCCAACGCTGCCGTGCCGGTGTGGGACAAACTGGCCAGTCTGGCACGCCCGGTCGGTACGCCAGCCTGGCGCTGGCTGGAGATCGCGGCCGGTGTTCCGCATATCACCATGGCAACGCAGGAAGAATTCGTGCCGCAGATGGCCAATCTTGAATTGATCGGCGGCGTCAGCTTTACCAAAGGGTGCTATCCCGGCCAGGAAATCGTCGCGCGTACAAAATATCTCGGCAAGATCAAGCGCCGCACCTATCGCGCGCATCTCCAGGGGGATTGTCCGCAGGCGGGGATGGATCTCTTCAGCCCCGACCTGCCGGACCAGTCCTGCGGGAAAGTCATCGAGGCCGCACCCAGTCCGTCGGGTGGCTGTGAACTCCTTGCCTCGATGCTGATGTCGAGCGCGGAAGCCGGCGATGTGCGCGCGGGCAGCGCCGATGGCCCGCGGCTGTCGTTCCTTGCCCTGCCCTATGCCCTTGAATAGCGAACTCGGGCCATGTGCCTGATCCTGCTTGCCTGGCAGGCGCACCCCGACTATCCCCTGGTGGTGGCCGCCAATCGTGACGAGTTCTTTTCCCGCCGTACTGCAGCGGCTGACTTTTGGGACGATGTACCCGATGTGCTGGCCGGGCGCGATCTCGAAGCCGGCGGCACCTGGTTGGGAGTGACACGCGGAGGTCGCTTCGCCGCGCTGACCAACTTTCGCGATCCCGCCCACAATAAAACCGACGCGCCTTCTCGCGGGGAACTGGTCAGTCGCTTCCTTTGCGGAAAGCAAAGCCCGCTGGATTACCTGGCCGAGCTCGAAGCCGTGGCCGCGGCCTATAACGGCTTCAACCTCCTCTTCGGCGACCTGGAATGCCTGTGGTGCTTTTCTAATTGCGGCGAAGGCGAACAGGCGCTC
>JAEHDO010000310.1 GCA_016880375.1 Betaproteobacteria bacterium
CGGAATGGCAGCGCGCGGTGCGCAGCGCCATCGCCTTTGCCGAGGAGTGACTGTTATTCGAAATCCGGCGGAATCAGGTCGAGCCGGTCGGTGAACACCGCGGCCACGCCGGCGTGCAGGAGCAGCCCGGCCTCCTCCGGATCATTGACGGTATAGGCCAGCAGCGGCACGCCGGCCGCACGCGCTTCGCCGAGCAGCTGCGGGCTGACGCCATAGCCTCTGCAATGCAGGGAAATACAATCGAGACGCCGCAGCAGCCCGAGCCAGTCCGCCGGCGGCGCCTCGACCAGCAGGCCGCGCGGCAGTTCCGGCGCAGCTTCGCGCGCGGCTGCCAGCGCCTCGAGGGAAAACGAGGAAAGCAGCGGCGGCGGCTGTCCCGACCACAGTTCGCGCGTTTCCAGCGCCACCCTGCGACCGGTTTCCGTCTCGTGCCCCGCAGACGGCTTGATCTCGACATTTGCCCACAAGCCCAGCGCCTGGCACAGCTCGGCGGCATCGCCGAAGGACGGCACAGGCTCGCCGGCGAACTGCGCGCCGTGCCGGCTGCCGGCATCGAGCCGCGCCAGCTCGGCGTCGCTCGTCTCGTCGACGCGGCCACGACCGTCGGTGGTGCGTTCGAGGGTTTCATCGTGGATGAGGACGGGCGTGCCGTCGGCGGAGAGCATGACGTCGAATTCGACGGCGCGGTAGCCGAGTTCGGCCGCCTTGCGCAGGCCGGCCAAGGTGTTTTCCGGGGCGAGCGCGCCGCCGCAGCGATGGGCGATGAGGCGGGGATGCCGCCAGTTCACCGGACGACCGTATCGTCGGCCGGCGCCGGCTGCAGCATGACATTGCCGCGCTTCACCGCCGTGTCGAGGGCCTCCTTGGCCGGCTTGAGGTTCGCCCACACGGTCTCGAGTTCCTCGGAGAGGATGGCACGCACGCGGCCCAGGCCGGAGACTGCCTTCGGCTTCGCCCCGGAGGCGTACTTGCGGTCGGAGAGGCGTTCCACCGTCCTTTGCAGGATGTCCGGCGGCAGGTCGCCGCCGGCAGCCAGCGCCGCGACGGCCGCCGGCGTCATCGGCAGGTAGCCGGTGCCCTTCACCCAGGCCTTCTGCACTTCCGGCTGCAGCAGGAACTGGAAGAAGTGCACGGCGGCGGCATATTCCTGCCGCTTGTTGTCGGCCAGCACCCAGAGCAGGGCGCCATCCGGCAGCAGCCGCCCCGGTGCGGCATCGCGCACGTCGTCATGGTGCGGCAGGGCGGCAACGCCGAAATCGAACGGCTTGCGCCGCAGCAGGCGCATGTAGAGCGAGGAGTCGCTGGTCAGCATGCCGCATTCGCCCGAGAGGAATTTCTCGTCGGCCTCGCGGCCCGGTCCGAAATACTTGAAGTAGAAACTCTTGTACCAGCTGGAGAGCAGTGCCACGTGCTTCACCTGCACCATGCTGTTGAGCGCCAGGGCGGGCGTCTTGCCGCCGCGCGTCTCGTTGGCGATCGGTTCGCCGTGCTGGGTGGAGGTGTTGTCGAGGTGCACCCAGGCCATGTTCGAGGAGGTGAAGGCGCAACGGCGATCGACATCGTAGATCTTGCCGGCGGTCTCCTGCACTTCCCACCAGGTCCGCGGCGGCTTGGCCGGGTCGAGGCCGGCCTTGCGGAAGGTCTGCCTGTTGTAATACAGCACCGGCACGGAGAGGGCCAGCGGCAGCGCCTGCAGGCGGCCGCGGTTGTCCTCGACGACGTCGGCGATGACGGGGAACAGCGCCTTCGCGTCGATCTGCTGCTTCGTCAGGGACAGCGCCTTCCACAGCGGCAGCAGGCGCGGATGGCTGTTGAAGAATTTCTGGTGCTCGTCGTCCTCGAGCAGGGCCATGTGCGGCAGCAGGCGCGGGTCGGCCGCCATGCTCAGGTGCTGCAGGACCACCTTCTCCGACTTGCTCTGGGCGTTGAAGCGGTCGACCAGCTCCACCAGCAGGGCGGCCGGCTCGCCGCTGAGGGCATGGCGCAGCACGATTTCGACGGGTTCGGCGGGCGGATTGGCGGCCTGCGCGGTTGCGGCAAACGAAAGTAAAAGGATCAGCAGTCGCAGCATGCGATATACGGTCGGTTGATGGGAACTCCGGTATATTACGACCAAATGGAAGTCCCCGTGGGACACGTAGCCTTCCGATCGAACATTCCCCATGCCCGGCGCCCTTTCGCACATTCGCGTACTCGACCTTTCCCGGGTGCTTGCCGGCCCCTGGTGCACGCAGAACCTCGCCGACCTCGGCGCCGAAGTCATCAAGGTGGAAAAGCCCGGCAGCGGCGACGACACCCGCGCCTGGGGTCCGCCCTGGCTGAAGGACTCGGACGGAAACGACACCGGCGAGTCGGCCTATTACCTCTCCTGCAACCGCGGCAAGAAGTCGCTGGCGCTGGACATCGCCCATCCCGAAGGCCAGCGCCTCGTGCGCGAACTCGCCGCACAGTGCGATGTGCTGGTGGAAAACTTCAAGGTCGGCGGCCTGGCGCAATACGGCCTCGACTGGAACAGCCTGCGCGAGGTCAACCCGCGCCTCGTCTACTGCTCGATCACCGGCTTCGGCCAGGATGGCCCCTACGCCGCGCGCCCCGGCTACGACTTCATCGTGCAGGGCATGGGCGGCCTGATGAGCGTCACCGGCGAGCGCGACGGCGTGCCCGGCGGCGGGCCGCAGAAGGCCGGCGTGGCGGTGGCCGATTTGTTCACCGGCATGTACGCCACGGTCGCCGTCCTGGCGGCGCTGACTTTTCGGGAGAAGAGCGGCGAGGGCCAGCACATCGACCTGTCGCTGCTCGATGCCCAGGTGGCTATGCTGGCCAACCAGAACATGAACTATTTGACCACCGGCATCGCGCCGGCGCGCACCGGCAACGCCCACCCCAACATCGTTCCCTACCAGACCTTCGCCACGGCCGACGGCCATGTCATCCTCGCCGTCGGCAACGATGCCCAGTTCCGCCGCTTCTGCGGGCTGGCCGGCTGTGCCGCACTGGCCGACGATGCCCGCTTCGCCGCCAACCGCGACCGCGTCGCCAACCGCGCGGCGCTGACCCCCCTGCTCGCACCGCTCCTGCGGCAGCGCACAACGCACGCCTGGGTCGAGGCGCTGGAGGAGGCCGGCGTGCCCTGTGGTCCGATCAACCGCCTCGGCGAGGTGTTCGCCGATCCGCAGGTGCGGCATCGCGGCATGCGCATGGAGCTGCCGCATCCGCTGGCGGGCAACGTCCCCCTCGTGGCGAATCCGATCCGCCTGTCGGCGAGCCCGCCCGGATACGCCTCGGCGCCGCCGCTGCTGGGGCAGCATACGAATGAAATCCTGCACGAATTGCTGGGGCTGCCGGAGGCCCAGCTGGCGCGGCTGCGCGATCAGGGCGTGATCGGCCAGTCTGCGTGAAATACTGCCTTGCTGGCCGGGAGGCGATCCAGTAATATTCAAAACGAATTTGGCCGGCATGCACGACCGCCCGGCCGCAAGAACAGAACAACCTTAGGCTCGCAGGCCCTGCCGGCAGAGGACGGCGGCGGGGCAAATCAGACTGAGACATGAACAAGCACCAGAGAATAGTCGTCATCGTCGCGGCGGTAAACATTGCCCTGATGTTGCTCTTTCCGCCCTTCCTCGACAATCCGATCCGTCGCGGGGTGCTGCCCAACTTCGAGGGCTTCTACCCGCTGTTCTCGGCGTATGGGGTGAAGCGCATCCACAACGAACTGCTGACGCTGCAGGTCATGTTCGTCGTCATCAATGGCCTCATCGCCTGGCTGGTGCTCGACCGCCAGACGAGCAAGGGCGAGCTGCCCGAATTCCGTTATACGCGGGCGATCGGCATTTTCCTGGTGGCCAACCTCGCCCTGCTGTTCGCCTTCCCGCCGTTCGAATCGTATGCCTCGATGGTGAAATACGAGGCGCCGAGTTTCGACGGCTTCTACTTCGCCCTCGGCGACAAGCGGCACCGCAATTTCTTCATCCCGCTGCTCTACCTGGAAATTATCCTCGTCGTCATCAACGGGCTGGTCGTCTGGCTGCTGTTCAACACCGTGCGGCGTGCCGAAGTGTTCGCCAAGGAGAAGATCCTCGAACTGGCAAAGGCCCTGCCGCCTGAACAACTGGCCGAGGTATCGAAAACCCTGAGCTACAAGGCAGTCCACCCGTCGGCTGCCGA
>JAEHDO010000311.1 GCA_016880375.1 Betaproteobacteria bacterium
GGCGGCGCGCTTCTCGGGCGACGCCATGCGGCTCGACGAGATCGGCGAGCGGTTGGCCGAGTACGACGTGATCGTCTCCTGCACGGCGAGCCCGCTGCCGATCATCGGGCTGGGCATGGTCGAGCGCGCCATCAAGGCGCGGCGCCATCGGCCGATGGTGATGGTGGATCTCGCCGTGCCGCGCGACATCGAGCCGGAAATCGCCGAGCTCGACGACGTCTTCCTGTACACGCTGGACGACCTCGGCGCCATCGTCGAGTCCGGCCTGGAATCGCGCGAGAAGGCGGTGGTCGAGGCCGAGGCGATCATCACCTCGCGCGTGGACGGTTTCCTGCACTGGCTGGATGCGCGCGAGACGGTGCCGACCATCCGCGCGCTGCGCGATACCGCCGAGCGCACGCGCCGCCACGAGGTCGAGCATGCGCTGAAGCTGCTGGCCAAGGGCGAGGACCCGCAGCGCGTGCTGGAAGCGCTCTCGCACGGCCTCACCAACAAGCTGATGCATGGCCCCACCGCCGCGCTCAACCAGACCGACGGGCCGAGCCGCGGCGAACTGGCCGATCTCATCGCCCGCATCTACCACCTGCATCCCGAAGAGTAGCTGCCGAAACGCCGCCCTGCGCCCGGCGCAGGGCGGGGCGTTCGCCATTGCCATGAAAACAAGCATCCGCGACAAACTTGAGCACCTGAGCCGCCGCCTCGCCGAACTCGACTTGCTGCTGTCCAGCGAGACGGCGACGCGGGACATGGACGCCTATCGCAAACTTTCGCGCGAGCATGCCGAGATTGCGCCGGTGGCGGCGCTCTTCGCCGCCTATCGCCAGGCGGAGGCGGGCGTGCACTCGGCCCAGGCCATGCTGGCCGATGCCGAGATGAAGGATCTGGCCGAGGAGGAGATGGGCGCCTGCCGCGAGGAGATGGCGCGCCTCGAGGATGATTTGCAGCGCGCCCTGCTGCCAAGCGATCCCAACGACGAGCGCAACCTCTTCCTGGAAATCCGCGCCGGCACCGGCGGCGACGAGTCGGCGCTGTTCGCCGGCGACCTCTTCCGCATGTATGCGCGCTACGCCGAGCGCCAGCGCTGGAAGGTCGAGGTCATTTCGCAGAGCCCGTCCGACCTCGGCGGCTACAGGGAGGTGATCGTGCGCGTCGTCGGCCAGGGCGCCTACTCGAAGCTGAAATTCGAGTCCGGCGGCCATCGCGTGCAGCGCGTGCCGGCCACCGAGACGCAGGGCCGCATCCATACCTCGGCGTGCACCGTGGCGGTGCTGCCGGAGGCGGACGAGGTGGCCGACGTCGTCATCAATCCCGCAGAGCTGCGCATCGACACCTACCGCGCCAGCGGCGCCGGCGGCCAGCACGTGAACAAGACCGACTCCGCCGTGCGCGTGACGCACCTGCCGACCGGCATCGTCGTCGAGTGCCAGGACGACCGCTCGCAGCACAAGAACAAGGCGCAGGCGCTGTCGGTGCTGGCGGCGCGCATCAAGGACAGGCAGACGCGCGAGCAGCAGGCGCAGATCGCCTCGACGCGGAAATCGCTGGTCGGCAGCGGCGACCGCTCCGAGCGCATCCGCACCTACAACTTCCCGCAGGGCCGCATCACCGACCACCGCATCAACCTGACGCTGTACAAGATCGACGCCATCATGGACGGCGACCTCAGCGAGCTGATCGACGCGCTGTCCGCCGAGCACCAGGCGGAGCAACTGGCTGCGCTGAGCGAGGAAGCGGCGTGACGGAACCCTCGTGGGAGGGGCCTCCTGGCCGCGCATCGGCGGCTGATCGCGGCGAGGACGCCGCTCCCACAGTCCGGCGGTTGCTCGACGAGGCCCGCGCTTCGATTCCGCTGCGCGAGGCGCGGCTCCTGTTGCGCCATGTCCTCGGCGTATCGCACGCTGCGCTGGAAGCACATCCGGAAAGAAAAGTCAGTCTCCAGGACACGGCGAGCTTCCGCGCCCTGGCGGCACGCCGTGCCGCCGGTGAGCCGCTGGCCTACCTCACCGGCCACCGCGAGTTCTACGGGCTGGATATCCGCGTCACGCCGGCCGTGCTGATCCCGCGCGAGGAGACAGAGCTGCTGGTGGAGATCGCCGTCGAGAAACCGTCGCAGCGCATCCTCGATCTCGGCACCGGCAGCGGTTGCCTCGCCATTGCCGTGGCGAAGGCACTGCCGCAGGCGCAGGTGACGGCGGTCGATGCCTCCGCGGCAGCGCTCGCGGTGGCGCGGGAGAATGCCGCGCGCCACGGTGTCGCGGTGCGCTTCGTGCAGGGAGACTGGTTTGGGCCGCTGGGGGAGGAACGCTTTGACCTGATCCTGGCGAATCCGCCCTATGTCGCCGGGAACGATCCGCATCTGGCGCTGGGCGACGTGCGCTTCGAGCCGCGCTCGGCGCTGGCTGCCGGGCCGGAGGGCCTCGACGACATCCGCCGCATCGTCGCCGATGCGCCGGCGCATCTGGTTCCCGGCGGCCGGCTGTTTTTCGAGCACGGCCACGATCAGGCGCGGGCGGCCGCTGCCCTGCTTGCACAGGCGGGCTTCGTCGCCATCGAGCAGCGACGGGACCTGGCCGGCATTCTGCGCGTGACGGGCGGAACGCGGCCTTGACGACACATATCAGGAAACGCTAAACTTGACCAAATTAGTAGGATTTTGAAAGGATCCCCGATGGACGAAGTACAGAACCTCCTCAAGGAACAGGTTTCCACCCACCCGGTGGTGCTCTACATGAAGGGCACGCCGACGTTTCCGCAATGCGGCTTTTCCGCCAAGGCAGCGCAGATCCTCAAGCTGTGCGGCGTCAAGCACTACCATTCGGTGAACGTGCTCGAGCATCCCGGAATTCGCGCCGGCATCAAGGATTTCTCCCACTGGCCGACCATTCCCCAGCTCTACATCAAGGGCGAATTCATCGGCGGCTCGGACATCATGAACGAGATGTTCCAGGCCGGCGAGTTGCAGAAGAAGCTGGAAGGCATCGCCACGGCGGCGTAGGCGTTCCCCGTCGCCGCCCGCCAGGCCCTAACCCCGCAGCTCGGCCAGCAGCCTGTCGATCATCCGCTCGGCCTGTCGCAGGTAGCCTGAACCGAACAGGTTGAGGTGGTTGAGGACGTGGTAGAGGCTGTACAGCACCTTGCGCGATTCGTATCCCTGCGCCAGCGGCCAGGTTTCACGGTAGGCGGCGTAGAAGGCATCGGGAAAGCCGCCGAACAATTCCGCCATCGCCAGGTCCGTCTCGCGGTCGCCGTAATACACGGCCGGATCGAAGACGGCCGGTGCCTCCCCGCACATCGCGGCATTGCCGTGCCAGAGATCGCCGTGCAGCAGGCTCGCCTGCGGCCGGTAGTCGAGAAAGAAGGCCGGCAGCTTCTCGGCCAGGCTTTCCCCTTTTTTCCGCAGCGCCGGGCCGTACGCCGCGGCGCGTCCGACCTGCGGCAACAGCCGCGCCAGCGCAAAGAAGCGCGGCCAGCTTTCCGTTTCGGTGTTGATCTGCGGCGTGGCGCCGATGAAGTTGTCGCGGCGCCAGCCGTAGCGTGTGCCCGTGTGGCGGTGCAGGGCGGCCAGGGCGCGGCCGCAGGCGACAGCCTCCTCGCGCAGGGCAAGCGGGCGCAGCTCCAGGAATTCCAGCACGAGAAAAGCCTGCCCGTCGAGCACGCCGCTGCAGAGCGGGCGCGGCACGCGCAGGGCGTCTGCCTGCGCCAGCGCGGCAAGGCCGTCCATCTCCGCCTCGAACATCGGCAGGGTTCCGGCTGAATTGAGCTTGGCGAACCAGCGTTCGCCATCGCCCTCCAGCACCAGGGCGCGATGGATGCAGCCGCCACCGCTCTCGCGCATCGTCTCGGCGCGGAACGGACGGCCGAGGGCCCGACTGATCTCAGCCGAGAGCGACTCCCTGACGGACATCAGACCGAAGCGAGCCGAGCGTTGGCCAGCGCCAGGCGGTTGGCCAGGACTTCGAGGAAGGCGGCATAGAAATGCATGCGGCAGACTTCGGAAGCCTGACGCAGCGCATCGCCGCGGATGGTGATGATCTTGGCCGTGGTCTGGGCGACGACGTCGGCATTGCGGCTGCTGCTGGATTTGTTGATGACGGCCATCTCGCCGAAGCAGTCGCCGGGGGTGAGGATGCCGAGGATGCGCCCGCGCTTGTTGATGCGCACCTCGCCGTCGGCGAGGAAGCAGAAGTAGTCCCCCGGCTCGCCGTCCTTCATGATCACGGTGTCGGGCGCCACCTGGTCCCAATCGGAGAAGCGCACGACTTCCCAGATCTCGACGTCGCTGAATTCGGCGAAGAAGGGCAGGCCGCGCAGGGTCTCGAATTTCTCCGTGTCGGCAAAATCGCGCTCGCGCGCCTTCAGCTGCTTGTTGCGGAAGGCCTGCGCCAGGTCGTGCGAGAACTCCTCCCAGCTGGCGTAGCGCTTGCCGAGATCCTTCTGCATGGCGCGGGCGACAACGGCATCGAGGTTGCCCGGTATCTCGCGGCGGAAATCCGAGGGCGGCGGCGGATCGACGTGGGTGATCTGGTAGACCATGCTGTAGTTGTTGCTCGCCTGGAAGGGCAGGCGGCCGGTGAGCAGCTGGTACATGACGACGCCGAGGGAATAGATGTCGGTCTGCTGGTTGAGCGGCATCTCGCGCACCTGCTGCGGCGACATGTAGGCGGGCGAGCCGATGCCGGAGACCTGGGTGCGCGTCACCTCGCCGCTGGAGAACAGCGCTGCGCCGAAATCCGAAATCTTGATGTCGCCGCCGAGGTTGCCGGAGGCCGTCAGCAGGATGTTGGCCGGCTTGATGTCGCGGTGGGTGATGCCGAGATGGTAGGCGTAGTCCAGCGCACGCGTGCACTTGAAGATGATCTCGACCAGGCGGTCGAGGGGCAGCAGATTCTCCGGCGTTGTGAAGGGCTCCAGGGTGCCGCCGGCCACATATTCCATGACGATGTAGCTTTGCGCCTCATCGACCACGGCGTCGTAGATCTGCACGATGTGCGGATGCTGCAGTTTGCCGGCGAGGGAGGCCTCGTTTACCAGGAGATGGCGATAAAGCTTGCCGCGATCCTTGTCCTGCAGCACTTCCGGGGAAATGACCTTGACCGCCACCTCGCGCTGGGCGAACGGATCCCAGGCGAGCCACACGGTGCTGGTGGCGCCTTGGCCGAGGCGGCTGCGGACCTCGTACTTGCCGATCTTCTCCGGTTGTTCCATGACAATGTTATACAGCCGTCAGGCGCGTGTTGGCAAGTGACAGGCGTTCGACCAGGATGCGCAGGAAGGCACGGTCGAAGCTGTGGCGGCAGGCATCCGACGCACGCCGCAGCGCTTCGGTCGGCACGGTGATGACGGTGGCCTCGCGCAGCGTCGACACATCCGCCCCGCGCGTGCCGGCCGCCTCGTTCAGGTAGGCCATCTCGCCGAAGCACTCGCCGGCCGAGAGCACGTTCAGCAGCTTGGCGTTCTTGGTCACCTTGACCTCGCCGGCGGCGAGGATGCAGAAGTTGTCGCCCGGCTGGCCCTCGTGCATCAGGATCGTTCCCGGCTTGACGCGCTGCCAGTCGGAGAACCCCAGCAGTTCCCACAACTGCACGTCGTTGAAGTCGCGGAAGAAGGCCAGGTCGCGCAGCGTGTTGAATTTTTCGGTGTCGGCGATCCGCTCCCGCGCTTCCTCGAGGTGCTCGTTGCGGAAGGTTTCGGCGAGGTCGAAGGAAAACGCATCCCAGGTGGGATAGCGCTCCTCCAGCGACTTCTTCATGGCGCGCATGACGATGGCGTCCACTGCCGGCGGGATGCCCTTCCTCAGCGACGAGGGCGGCGGCGGCTCGACATTGGCGATCTGGTAGATGATGCTGATGTTGTTGCTGCCCTGGAAAGGCAGCTGGCCGGTGAGCAGCTGGTACATCACCACGCCGAGGGAGAAAATGTCGCTCTGGTGGTTGAGCGGATGATCCTTCACCTGCTGCGGCGACATGTAGGCCGGCGAGCCGATGCCGGCGACGGCGGTCTGGTCGCTGGAGGCGGACAGGGCGGCGCCGAAATCCGAGATCTTGACATCGCTGCCGCTGCTGCCGGCACGGAGGATGTTGGCCGGCTTGAGATCGCGGTGGATGACGCCGAGGCGGTAGGCGAAGTCGAGCGCCCGCGTGCACTTGAAAATCATCTCGACCAGATCGACCATCGGCAGCAGCCTGTCCGGCGAGCAGCAGGGCTCCAGCGTGCCGCCGGCAACGTATTCCATGACGATATAGCTGGGATCGGCATCGGCCACTGCGTCGTAGATCTGCACGATGTGCGGATGCACCAGCTTGCCGGCCAGCGAGGCCTCGGTGACGAAGAGGTTGCGCGCGATCTTGCCGCGCTCGCCCTCTGAAAAGACGCTGCTGGCGACGACCTTGATGGCAACATCGCGCCCGGAGAAGGGGTCGTGGCCCAGCCAGACAGTGGAGGTGGCGCCCTCGCCGAGCTTCTTGATGATCTGGTATTTGCCGATTTTGTCCATAACGAAAGAGCCCACCACCCAGGCACCAAGACACCAAGTTACACCAAGGTTTGCTTGGTGCTTCTTTGTGTCTTGGTGTCTTGGTGGTTCAGAGGTTTTTCCTGGCCATGGCGATTGCCGCGCGCACCTGCTCCGGCGCGGTGCCGCCGACGTGGGCGCGCGAGGCCAGCGAGCCCTCGACGCTCAGCACGGCAAGGGCGTCTGCGCCGATCAGCGGGGAAAAGGCGCGCAAGGCGTCGAGGCCGAGCTCGGCCAGGTCGCAACCCTTCTTTTCGGCGGCGCGCACCGCGAGGGCCACGGCCTCGTGGGCGTCGCGGAAAGGCAGGCCCTTCTTCACCAGATAGTCGGCGAGATCGGTGGCGGTGGCGTAGCCCTGGCGGAGCGCCGCACGCATGGCCTCGGGGCGGACGCGGATGCCACTGACCAGTTCGGCGAAGATGGCCAGCGTGTCGCGCACGGTGTCGACGGTGTCGAAGAGCGGCTCCTTGTCTTCCTGGTTGTCCTTGTTGTAGGCGAGCGGCTGGCCCTTCATGAGCGTCAGCAGGCCCATCAGGTGGCCGAAGACGCGGCCGCTCTTGCCGCGCGCCAGCTCCGGCACGTCCGGATTCTTCTTCTGCGGCATGATGGAGGAACCGGTGCAGAAGCGGTCGGCGAGGTCGATGAAGCCCACGCGCGGACTCATCCACAGGATCAGCTCCTCGGAGAAGCGCGAGACATGGGTCATGATCAGCGCGGCGGCGGCGGCGAACTCGATGGCGAAGTCGCGGTCGCTGACGGCATCCAGCGAATTGGCGCAGACGCCCTCGAAACCGAGCTCCCTGGCGACGAAATCGCGGTCGATCGGGTAGGAGGTGCCGGCCAGCGCAGCGGCGCCGAGCGGCAGGCGGTTCACCCGCTTGCGGCAGTCGACGAGGCGCTCGCGGTCACGCGCAGCCATCTCGAAATAGGCCAGAAGGTGGTGGCCGAAAGTGACCGGCTGCGCCACTTGCAGATGGGTAAAGCCCGGCATCGGCGTGGCGGCATGCTGTTCGGCCAGATCGAGGAGGCTCGCCTGATAGGCGCGCAGCAGGACGTCGAGGCCGTCGATCTCCTCGCGCAGCCAGAGGCGGATGTCGGTGGCGACCTGGTCGTTGCGCGAGCGGCCGGTATGCAGGCGCTTGCCGGCATCGCCGACCAGCGCGGTGAGGCGCTTCTCGATGTTGAGATGCACGTCCTCGTCGTCGAGCGACCATTGGAATTCCTCGGTCTCGATTTCCAGCTTGACGGCGGCCATGCCGCGCTCGATGGCAGCCAGGTCGTCCTTGCCGATGATGCCCTGCCGGGCCAGCATGCGGGCATGGGCGAGCGAGCCGCGGATGTCGTGGAAGGCCAGGCGCTTGTCGAAGGCCACCGAGGCGGTGTAGCGCTTGACGAGTTCGGCGACCGGTTCGCTGAAGCGTCCCGACCAGGCCTTGCCGCTGGAATCGTTGCTGTGATCTGTCATAATCGTTCGAACGCATTGCAGGTCAGCGAATGAGTATACGGCAAAATTCCCAGCCGACACGCCTGCCGGATTTCGGCAATCTGGGCGTCATGCTGCGCATGCTGCTGGCAGTGAACCTGCTGGCCTTGTGCGCGGCTTTGGCGCGCAACGCCGATCTCGCACGCTTGCCGCAGGAGATGGTGGAGCTTGCCGCACTGGTCGAGCCGCCGCTGATCGCCTCGGTCGTGCTGCTGTATGCGGCGGGCAAATGGCTCGGCCGGTTGCCGTATGGCGCAGCGCTGGCCGTCGTGGCGGCGGGCTGCGCCCTCGTCTCCGCGCTCTTCTATGCGCTGTTCAATCCGCCCGGCCTGCCGCTGGCGGCCTTGCCGCGCGCCGTCCTCTGGGGCGCCGCCGCCGCCGTGGTCGTCCTGTTCTATTTTGACCTGCGCAACCGGGCTTTCTCGCCGGCGCTGGCGGAAGCGCGCCTGATGGCGCTGACGGCGCGCATCCGGCCGCATTTCCTCTTCAACAGCCTGAATGCGGTGCTCGGCGTCATTCGCTCGGATCCGCGCCGCGCCGAGCAGGCGCTGGAGGAGCTCTCCGACCTGTTCCGGGTGCTGATGGGCGAAAACAGGGAACTGGTGACGCTGGGCGAGGAGTTTGCGCTGTGCCGGCAGTACCTCGAGCTGGAGCATCTGCGGCTGGGCGAGCGCTTGAGCGTGGCGTGGGATGTCGATACCTGCCCGGCGGACGCCCAGGTGCCGCCCTTGATGCTGCAGCCGCTGCTGGAAAACGCCGTCTATCATGGCGTCGAGCCGTCGCCGCAGCCGGCGACGGTGGCGATTCGCGCAACCTGCGAGGGCGAGGAAATTCGCATCGTCCTCTCGAATCCGTATCATGGAGAGAATGCCCACCACGCCGGCAACCGCATGGCGCTGGAAAACATCCGCGAGCGACTGATGCTGTTTTACGATCTCGAGGCGCGCCTGGATACGGAAGCGAAGGAAGGACTGTTCCGGGTCGAGATACGGCTGCCCTACCGAAAGGGGGCCGGGAAGTGAGCGAGGCCCTGCGCGTGTTCATCGTCGATGACGAAGCGCCGGCACGGGCGCGCATGAAGGCCCTGTTGGCCGATATCGCCGCCGAGGTGCCCAATCAACTCGTCGGCGAAGCGGCCAACGGCATCGAGGCGCTGGAGCGGCTGGCGAATACGCCGGCCGACGTGGCACTGGTGGACATCCGCATGCCGCAGATGGACGGCATCGAATTCGCGCGCCACGTTGCCGGGGCCGAGCAGCCGCCGGCAGTGGTGTTCACGACGGCCTACGACCAGTATGCCGTGCAGGCCTTCGAGCTGAATGCCGTCGACTACCTGGTCAAGCCGGTGCGGGCGCAGCGGCTTGCCGCAGCCTTGCAAAAGGCCCGCCGTGCCGCGCCGCTGGCGCGCGAGATGCTGGCGCGGCTGGCGCCGGAGGCGCGTCGCAATCTGTCGGTGTCCGAGCGCGGCCGCATACTGCTGGTGCCGGTCGCCGACATCCTCTATCTCAAGGCGGAGCTGAAATACGTGACGGCGCGCACACGCGAACGCGAGTACCTGCTCGATGAATCCCTTACCCACCTCGAGCAGGAACTGGCTTCGCGCTTCGTGCGCGTGCATCGCAACTGCCTGGTGGCGCGAGAGGCGATCGCCGGCTTCGAAAAGAGTGCCGCCGAGGATGGCGAAACGCACTGGTCGGTGCTGCTGGCGGGCCTGCAGGAGACGCTGCCGGTGTCCCGCCGGCAATGGCCGACGGTGAAGGCGGCATTTGCCGGCGAGGGGCGCGGGCATGATTGAACTTCTGCCGTTGGCGTGGACGTACTTCTGGCGCGAGGAGACGCCCTATGTGGTGTCCGCGGCGCTGATCCTTGCGGCAATGCTGTGGTACCTGCGACCCATCGACCGGCGTTCGGTCGGTTACACCCTCGGCGTGTTCGCCCTCTGCCTGGCGGGCCAATTCACGGCCGGCCTGCTCGATGCGCGCGGGCTGAGTACTGGCGCCTCGGCTGCGCACGAGTTTTTTGTCATCGGCTCCGGCGTGGCACTGATTCGCCTGGCCGGCCTGTGCCTGTTCCGCCTGCTGCTGCCGGCTGCCGGGCTGCGGCCGCCGCGCATCGTCGAGGATATCGTCGTCATCCTCGCCTATATCGTATTTGCCTTGGCGCGCATGCGGCTGGCCGGGGTAGACCTTTCCGGCATCGTTGCCACCTCGGCGGTCATCACGGCGGTGATTGCCTTTTCCATGCAGGAGACGCTGGGCAACATCCTTGGCGGCCTGGCGCTGCAATTGGACAGCTCGATCGAAGTGGGCGACTGGATCCGGGTCGACGACATTGTCGGACGCGTCAGCGACATCCGTTGGCGCTACACCGCCATCGAGACCCGCAACGGCGAGACCATTGTTGTTCCCAACAGCCTCCTCATGAAGGGCAAGTTCGCCGTCATCTGGAGCGCAGAGCAGGCGACGCAGCCCTGGCGGCGCTGGATCTGGTTCAACGTCGATTACGCCGCGCCGCCGGCCCGCGTCATCCAGACCGTCGAGCAGGCAGCGATGAGCGCGGACATTCCCAACGTGGCGCGCGATCCCCTGCCCAACTGCGTGCTGATGGAGTTCGGGCCGAACTACGGCCGTTATGCTTTGCGCTACTGGATGATCGATCCGCGTCCGGACGATCCCACCGATTCCGCCGTGCGCGTGCATGTGCTGGCGGCGCTGCAGCGCGCCGGCATCCGTATCGCCGAACCCGAATACTCGGTGCACATGATCAAGGAAAACGAGGCGTATCGCGAGGCCGTGCATGCGCGCGAACAGGGCCGCCGGCTGAAGGCCTTGCGCGGCGTCGGCATCTTTTCCTCCTTCAGCGAGGAGGAGCTGAAGACGCTGGCCGAGCGCCTCGCCTACGCGCCATTCGCTCGCGGCGACGTCATTACGCGCCAGGGCATGGTGGCGCACTGGCTCTACATCCTGGTGGACGGCGAAGTCGACGTATGGCTGGAGCAGAACGGCGAGCGCCGCCTGCTGACGACGCTGCCGGCCGGCAGGGTCTTCGGCGAAATGGGCATGCTCACCGGCGAGCCGCGCCGGGCCACCGTCACGGCGCAGAGCGACGTCGAATGCTATCGCCTCGACAAGGCCGGCTTCGAGGAGGTCATTCGCTCACGCCCGGCGATTGCCGAGGAAATGGCCGCCATTCTCGCCGAGCGCAACATGCAGCTCGCCAGCGCGCAGGAGGCGCTTGGCGCCGAAGCCCACGCCAGGGAACGCCAGCGCCAGCACGCCAGCCTGCTCGGCAAGATGCGCGTCTTCTTTCGTCTCGGCGAGTCGAAGTAGGAGAGGGCAAAGTCAGTTCCCGCGGGACGGCGTCCTGATGCGCGCCAGGCCTTCCTCGATGGCGCGGTTTACGTACTCGGCATAGAAATCGGCGAGGCGGAAGCCGACGATGGGCTCGGCCAGCCGCGCGCCGTCTGGGCCGTAGACGATCAGGGTCGGCGTGACGCGCGCGCCTTCGCCGGCGGCGAAGCGGCGGTGGCTGGTGCGCCTGCCGGCGAAGTCGCTGAGCGGCGCATCCTCGTCGAGCGCGATCTCGCGCAGAACGACGCGCTTGCGTGAGGCGGGGTTGCTTTGAAGCGGGATGAGGATCTCGGTCCGGGCACGCTCGCACCACTGGCAGCCGGCCTGGCTGAAGAGGACCAGCATGACGATGCCGCGCGCCCGCATGTCATGTGCATCGGCGGCGAGGTCCCGTGCCGGGACGATA
>JAEHDO010000312.1 GCA_016880375.1 Betaproteobacteria bacterium
CAAGCACATGGAGCCCAACGTCTGGGAGATCTTCTTCGAGAACCACCACGTGGGTGACACCCTCGTGGGCAAGATCGCCCGCCTCACTGACTTCGGCGCCTTCGTTGACCTCGGCGAGGGCATCGAGGGCCTGGTGCACGTCTCCGAGATGGACTGGACCAACAAGAACGTGCATCCCTCGAAAGTCGTCCAGCTGGGCGATGAGGTCGAGGTGATGATTCTCGAGATCGACGAGGATCGCCGCCGCATCTCGCTCGGCATGAAGCAGTGCCTGCCGAATCCGTGGGACGAGTTCTCCATAAATCACAAGAAGGGCGACAAGGTGATCGGACAGATCAAGTCGATCACCGACTTCGGCATCTTCATCGGCCTGCCCGGCAACATCGACGGCCTGGTGCACCTGTCCGACCTGTCCTGGTCGGCGGCAGGCGAGGAAGCCGTGCGCAACTTCAAGAAGGGCGACGAGATCGAGGCTGTGGTACTGGCCATCGACGTCGAGCGCGAGCGCATCTCGCTCGGCATCAAGCAGCTGGAGGGCGATCCCTTCACCAACTTCATCGCCACCCACGACAAGAACAGCGTCGTCAAGGGCACGGTGAAGAGTGTTGACGCCCGCGGCGCGGTGGTACAGTTGTCCGACGAGGTCGAGGGCTACCTGCGCGCCTCCGAGGCTGCTCGCGAGCGCGTCGAGGACCTGCGCACGCTTCTCAAGGAAGGCGACATCCTCGATATCATGATCATCAACGTGGATCGCAAATCGCGTTCGATCAACCTGTCGATCAAGGCCAGGGACCAGGCCGAGCAAAACGAGGCCATGCAGAAGCTGCAGAGCGAATCGTCCGCCTCCAGCGGCACGACCAATCTCGGCGCCCTGCTCAAGGCCAAGCTCGGCAACACGCAGCAATAACCTTACCAGGCGAACATGACGAAGTCGGAACTCATCGCGAAACTGGCGGGACGCTTCCCGCAACTGGTCGCCAAGGATGCCGATTATGCTGTCAAGATGATTCTCGATGCCATGACCGCCGCGCTTACCCGCGCCGATCGAATCGAGATTCGCGGCTTCGGCAGCTTTGCGCTGAACTACAGGCCGCCGCGTGTCGGACGCAACCCGAAATCGGGCGAGAAGGTGCAGGTGCCGGAGAAGTACGTGCCGCATTTCAAGGCAGGCAAGGAACTGCGCGAGCGCGTGGACCAGCTCGATTGACCGGCTGCGGCTGAATCGCATGTATGAAGAAATCGGGCGGCGTCGGGTGATGCCGCCCCTTTTTTTATTTACGGCGTGGCGCAAAACGACGATATAGCCGGATTGCCTTCCCCGAGCCTGCGTTTTGCGTGCCCTGCGGTGCGCACACTGGATCGCCATGAAATACTTCGTCTGGCTGCTGAGGATTGTCCTGTTCGTCGTCCTGCTCGGTTTTGCAGTGAAGAACAACGGCATGGTGACATTGCGTTTTTTTCTTGATGCTGCCTGGTCGCTGCCGCTGGTGGTTGTATTGCTGATTTTCTTCACGGCCGGTGCGCTTGCCGGGCTGTCTGTGGCACTGGCCACTTTCCTGCGGCAGCGCCGGGAAATCGCCCGCCTGAAGAAGGCGATCGATGCAGACCCGGGCCTGACCTAGGGACGCCGCTGGCCGGTAATAACAGAGAACAAGCCGGAAATGATGGAATTCGAATTGTGGTGGCTGCTGGCGATCCCGATGTTTTTCGCCCTGGGATGGATGGCGGCGCGAGTGGATATCCGCCATGTCGTGCGCGAATCCCGCACGCTGCCGAAATCCTACTTCAAGGGGCTCAACTTCCTCCTCAACGAGCAGCCTGACAAGGCTATCGACGCCTTTCTGGAGGCGGCAAAGGTCGACTCGGAAACGGCGGAGCTGCATTTTGCCCTGGGAAACCTGTTCCGCCGCCGCGGCGAGACCGAGCGGGCCATTCGCATGCATCAGAACCTCGTCGATCGCGAGGGCCTGAACGAAGAGCAGCGTCAGCATGCCCTGACAGAGCTGGGACACGACTACCTCAAGGCCGGCTTGCTGGATCGCGCAGAGGATATTTTCATCGGTCTGCGCAATACCAGCCAGCATGAAGAGGCCCTGAACTTCCTGCTGGAGATCTACCAGCAGGAGAAGGAGTGGCGCAAGGCCATTGATATTGCCCGCCAGCAGCCCGGCCGATCCGGCCACCTCTGGCAGAAGGAAATCGCCAATTTCTACTGCGAGCTGGCTGCGACGGAGATCAACAACTCCCGATCCGAGGAGGCGCACAAGCTGCTCGATGAGGCCCTGGGAGCGCACCGCAAGTCGGTGCGGGCGAGCATTCTGCTCGGCGATCTGCTTGCCGCCGCAGGCGACCCGGAGTCCGCCATCGAGGCCTGGAAGCGTATCGAGCAGCAGAATCCGGTGTATCTGCCACTGGTCGCAGCCAAGTTGATGGAGGCTTATCGCAAACTTGGGCGCAGCGAACAGGGGCTGCAATTGCTGCGCAGCTATCTGGCGGAGCACCCATCGCTCGACCTCCTCGATGCGGCATTCCAATGGACGCTGGTTGACGATGGTCCGGAGGCGGCCTATCAGCTTGTGCGCGACGAATTGCGGCGCAACCCGACCCTGCTCGGACTGGACAAGCTGCTGGAGGCGCAGATTCTTCTCGCGCCGCCCGAGCGGCGCGCGGATCTGGAGCTGGTGAAGAACCTGATCCATAACCATACCCGCAAGGTTGCGCGTTACCGCTGCGACAGCTGCGGCTTCAAGGCGCGGCAGTTCTACTGGCGCTGCCCGGGCTGCGGCGCATGGGAGAGCTATCCGCCGAGGCGGACCGAAGAGTTCGATCTGACACCCTGAGGAACCAGTCTTGAAAATTACCGTCATCGGCACCGGCTACGTCGGCCTCGTCAGCGGCACCTGCCTCGCCGAGGTGGGCAACGACGTGCTCTGCCTGGACCTCGATGCGGAGAAGATCCGCATCCTCAATAGCGGCGGCGTTCCGATCCACGAGCCGGGCCTGCAGGAGATGGTCACGCGCAATCGCGCCGCCGGCCGCCTGCGCTTTACCACGGACGTGGCGGAAGCGGTCGCGCACGGCCTGCTGCAGTTCATCGCGGTGGGCACGCCGCCGGACGAGGACGGCTCGGCCGACCTGCAGTACGTTATTGCGGCGGCCCGTTCCATCGGCCGCCACATGGACGGCTACAAGGCGATCGTGGACAAGTCGACGGTGCCGGTCGGCACGGCGGACAAGGTGCGCGCGGCGGTCGCCGAGGAACTGGCGGCGCGCGGAATGAAGGCCGAATTCAGCGTCGTTTCCAATCCGGAGTTTCTCAAGGAAGGCGCCGCGGTCGAGGACTTCATGCGCCCCGACCGCATCATCGTCGGCGCAGAGGAGGCGCGGGCAATCGAACTGATGCGCCAGTTGTACGCCCCCTTCCAGCGCAGCCATGAGCGGCTCATCGTCATGGACCTGCACTCGGCCGAGCTGACCAAATATGCCGCCAATGCCATGCTGG
>JAEHDO010000313.1 GCA_016880375.1 Betaproteobacteria bacterium
GTCATTCCGATTCCGGATTCCAGCCGCCCCTCGGCCATGGAATTGGCCACCCGCCTGAACCTTCCCTACCGCGAGGGCTTCGTCAAGAACCGTTACATCGGCCGTACCTTCATCATGCCCGGCCAGGCACAGAGGCGGAAATCGGTACGCCAGAAGCTGAATACCATCGCCCAGGAGTTCCGCGGCAAGAACGTGCTGCTGGTGGACGATTCGATCGTGCGCGGCACCACCAGCAAGGAGATCGTGCAGATGGCCCGCGACGCCGGCGCCCGCAAGGTATATTTCGCCTCGGCGGCGCCACCGGTGCGCTTCGCCAACGTCTATGGCATCGACATGCCGAGCCGGCACGAGCTCATCGCCAGCGACCGCAACGATGAGGAAATCTGCCGGGAAATCGGCGCCGACGGCCTGATCTACCAGGATCTCGAGTCGCTCAAGGCGGCGGTGCATTCGCTCAATCCGTCGATCACGGTGTTCGAAACTTCCTGTTTCGACGGCTGCTATGTCACCGGAGACGTCAGCGCCGAATACCTCACCAGTGTCGAGAACCAGCGCAGCGACGGCAAGCTGAGCGGCGAGGACGGCGATGTGGCCCAGCTCGACCTCAATCTCGTCGTGGCGGATTGACAGGAGCCCGAGCGCCGTGTAGCTTTCGAACTGCGCCGATTTGATATCAGCTTGCGGGCGCCTTATAAATGCGGCTAAAGCGAGGGGAAAACCCGGTCGCTCAGCTGCGCCGGGTTTTTGCTTTTGGAGTTCGAAAATGGACAAGGAATTCGATCTGGACACGCTGGCGGTGCGTGCGGGCATCACCCGCAGCCAGTTCAACGAGCACGCCGAGGCGCTCTATCTCACCTCGAGCTTTGTCTTCGACAACGCAGCCCAGGCGGCGGCGCGCTTTTCCGGCGAGGAGGACGGCTTCGTCTATGGCCGCTTCTCCAACCCCACCGTCAGCATGCTGCAGGTGCGCCTGGCAGCGCTGGAAGGCGGCGAGGCTTGCATCGCCACCGCGAGCGGCATGGCGGCGATTTTGTCCACTGTGATGGCGCTGATGAAGGCAGGCGAGCACATTGTCGCCTCACAGGGCATTTTCGGGGCGACGCAGCAGCTCTTCGGCGGCATCCTCGCCAAGTTCGGGGTTGGCACCACCTTTGTCGCTTCGAATGACCCGGCGGCGTTCCATGCGGCGCTACGGCCGCAGACGAAGCTGGTCTTCGTCGAGACGCCGTCGAACCCGCTTACCGAGGTGTTTGACATCGCCGCCCTGGCCGAGGTCGCGCATGCCGGCGGCGCACTGCTGGCGGTGGACAACTGCCTCTGCTCGCCGGCGCTGCAGCGCCCGCTGACACTGGGCGCCGACCTGGTGATCCATTCCGCCACCAAGTATCTCGATGGCCAGGGCCGTGTTCTCGGTGGTGCGGTGGTGGGGCGCAAGGAACTGACCGAGGAGGTGTTCAAGTTCCTGCGCACCGCCGGGCCGTCGATTTCTCCGTTCAATGCCTGGGTCATCCTGAAAGGACTTGAAACCTTGCGCATCCGCATGGAGGCGCAATCGGCGGCGGCGCTTGAGCTGGCGCGCTGGCTGGAGGTGCAGCCGCAGGTGGCGCGGGTCTACTACCCCGGCCTGCCTTCGCACCCGCAGCATACGCTGGCGATGCGTCAGCAGAAGGCGGGGGGCGCCATCGTTTCCTTCGAGGTCAAGGGCGGCCGTGAAGAGGCCTGGCGGTTGGTTGACACGACGCGTCTGATCTCGATCACGGCGAATCTCGGCGATACCAAGAGCACGATCACCCATCCGGCCAGCACCACGCACGGGCGCATCAGCGCAGAGGCGCGCGCTGCTTCAGGCATCCGCGACTGCCTGCTTCGCATGGCGGTCGGGCTGGAATCGGTGGCGGACTTGCAGGCCGACTTGGCTCGCGGCCTGGCCTTGATTTGACAAGTCAAGGCGCGGCAGGCGGCCATCCAAGCAGACGGCAGCCGGACGCATCGCAGGCGAGATAGCCACCGCTTTCATACCAGTCGGGCAGCACCCAGCGCTCGCAGGCTTCGCCGGCGACTTCCAGACGGTGTAGCGCCGGTCGATGGGTGTGGCCATGGATGAGCCGCGTGCAGCGATGGAAAGTCAGTACCTGCAGTACGGCGGCAGGATTGACGTCCATGATCTCTGTCGGTTTGGCACGCTTCTGTGCCTCGCTTTCTTGTCGCAGCGCCTCGATCTTCGCCTTGCGCTGGTCCAGCGGCAAGGCAAGAAAAGACTTACGCCACTCGGGCGAGCGAACTTCAGTGCGGAAATTCAGATAAGCCTCGTCGTCGGTGCACAGTGTGTCGCCGTGCATGAGCAGGACATTCGCCCCGGCGATCGCGGCCAGCGCAGGGTCGGGCAGCAGCGTCAGGCCCGCCTTGCTTGCAAACCCGTCTCCGGCGAGGAAATCACGATTCCCCGCCATGAAAAAAAGGGGCACACCGGATTTCGACAGTATCTGCAAGCCGGCGCAGATTTCTGCATTGAAGGGATCGCCGAGATCGTCGTCACCCGCCCAGTACTCGAACAGGTCGCCGAGGATGTAGAGGGTGTCGGCCTGGCGCGCCGGGCCGGCGAGGAAATCGAGGAAGAGCCGGTTGATCTGCGGCCGGCTCGGGCAGAGATGCAGGTCGGAGATGAACAGGGTTGCCATCGCCGCCCGCCTCCGTTGAAGTCAGGCGACCTCGGCCTGCTGGATCACCAC
>JAEHDO010000314.1 GCA_016880375.1 Betaproteobacteria bacterium
GGCACGGTACGGCTGTCGATCGGCCTCGAGGATGCGGCCGACCTCATCGCCGACCTCGAGGCCGGCCTGCGCGCCTCGCAGAAGGCCTGATCATGGAACTGACGGTCAACAACGCCAAAACCTACGCCTACACCGGCGGCAAGCCCTTCAACCCGGCCCTGCCGACCGTCGCCTTCATCCACGGCGCCGAGAACGACCACAGCGTGTGGGCGCTGCAGAGCCGCTGGTTCGCCCACCACGGCTTTGCCGTGCTGGCCGTCGACCTGCCCGGCCACGGCCGCTCCGACGGCGCGCTGCTGCCGAGCGTCGAGGCGCAGGCCGACTGGCTCGTCGCCCTGCTCGACGCCGCCGGCGTGCGGAGTGCCGCCCTGGTCGGCCACAGCATGGGCTCGCTGATTTCCCTCGAAGCCGCCTCGCGCTTTCCCGAACGGGTGGCGAAGATCGCCCTCGTCGGCAGCGCCGTGCCGATGCCCGTCTCGGACGCGCTGCTCGCCGCCGCGCGCGATGCCCGGCCGAAGGCCGAGGGCATGGTGAACGTCTGGTCGCACGGCGCCCGCGGCGCCCTCGGCGGCAATACCGTGCCCGGCCTGTGGATGATGGGGGCGAGCATGCGCCTGATGGAGCGCGCCGCGCCCGGGGTGCTGTTCAACGACCTCAACGCCTGCAACGCCTACCAGCGCGGCATGGAAGCCGCCGCCGCCGCGCAGTGCCCGGCGCTGCTCGTCGTCGGCAGCCGCGACCTGATGACCTCGCCGCGCGGTGCGCCGAAGCTGGCGGCGGCGATGAAGGACGCCCGCATCGCCACCATCGAGGGCAGCGGCCACGCCCTGATGGCGGAATACCCCGACGCGGTGCTCGACGCCCTGCGGAGCTTCATCGCCTGATTCCTTGCCGGGGGTCAACCGCCCCCTGCCGCGAACACGGCATAATTGCAGCATGAAAACCCTCACCCCCCTCCTGCGCCGCGGGCTGATCGCCCTCGCCGTCGTCGCCGTGCTGACGGCACTGACTTTTTTCCTGACGCGGCCGAAACCGATTGCCGTGGCCGTGGCCGCCGTCGAAACCGGCAAGGTGGAGACCACCGTCGCCAACACCCGCGCCGGCTCCGTCGCCGCCTGCCGCCGCGCCAAGCTGGCGCCGCCGCTGGGCGGGCGCATCGACAAGCTGCTGGTGCGCGAGGGCGACCGCGTCAAGGCCGGCCAGGTGCTGGTCGAGCTGTGGAACGACGACCTCTCCGCGCGCGAGCGCATCTCCGTCGAGCAGCGCGGCACGGCGCAGGCGCATGTGCGCGAAGCCTGCCTGGTCGCCGACACGGCGCGGCGCAACGCCGAGCGCACGCGCGCCCTGCGCGACAAGGGCTTCGTCTCCGAGGAACGCGTCGACCAGGCCGAGAGCGAGGCCAAGGCCAGGCAGGCCGGCTGCGACTCCGCCCGCGCCCAGGTGCAGGAGGCCAGCGCGCGCATCGGCGCCTCGCGCGCCGACACCTCGCGCACCGTCGTCAAGGCGCCCTTCGACGGCATCGTCGCCGAGGTGAACGGCGAGGTCGGCGAATACCTGACGCC
>JAEHDO010000315.1 GCA_016880375.1 Betaproteobacteria bacterium
CGAGCTGGGCGGACCAGCCGCCGAGGGCGGCGGATTTCTCGACCAGCACGGTGTCGTAGCCGGCGTCGGCCATTTCCAGCGCGGCGGTCATGCCGGAGACGCCGCCGCCGACGACGAGGATGCGCTTGTTGCTGGCGCGATTCGGGTTGCCTTCCGGCACCTTCATCTTCTTCACCTCGGCGCAGCCCATGCGCACGTAGTCGTCGGCCATCTCCTGCGTGGTCTCGGCGTGCTCGGCGTCGTCGGGCTGGCTCCAGATGACGCCTTCGCGGATGTTGGCGCGTGACAGGGCGATGCCGGGGAAATTGAATGCTTCCGTCTTGGCGCGGCGCGAGCAGGCGGCGATGACGACGTGGGTGACGGCTTCCTTCTCGATGTCGTCGCGGATCGTCTGCACGCCGGATTCGTCGCACAGGCAGGCATGCTCGCGGACGAGGGCCATCTTGCCCTCCTTCTGCGCGATCTTGGCCATTTGCGCCGTGCTGACGCGCTCGCCGATGCCGCAGCCGGAGCAGATGTAGGCTGCTGTTTTCATTTCGGCCATTATGCTTTCTCCATGCTAGCCGTCTTGTTGATCACCTGGATCGCGCGCAGCGATGCCGCCGTGGCGTTCTGCACCGCGCGGTTGACGTCGAGGGCGTTGGTGGCGCAGCCGGCGCTGAACATGCCGTCGCCCGCGGTTTCGATGAAGCCGCTCGAATCGAGAACGATCTCGGCCGGCAGGCTGACGCCCTTGATCGACGGCTCCATGCCCACCGCCAGCACGGCGAGGTCATGCGGCGTGGCATAGCGGTTGTAGCCCTCGGTATCCACGCCGTGCAGCACCACGTCGCCGGTCTTTTCGTCCTGCACGATCTTCGCCACTTTCGACTTGATGAAGCTGACCGTCGCGTCGCGCTGCACCATCCGGTAGAAATCCTCGAAGCGGTCGATGGCGCGGATGTCGATGTAGTAGATGGTCGATTTCGCGTCGTCGCCCCAGGCTTCGCGCACGTACTGCGTCTGCTTGAGGGAGGCCATGCAGCAGATGCGCGAGCAGTGGCGCAGGTGGTTCTCGTCGCGCGAGCCGGCGCACTGGATGAAGGCGACGTTCTTCGCCTCCTTGCCGTCGGAAGGGCGGATGATCTTGCCGCCGGTCGGGCCGTGCGGATCGCACATGCGCTCGAACTCGACGGAGGTGACGACGTTGGCGAAGCGGTCGTAGCCGTAGGGCTGGATCTTCGCCGCGTCGTAGGGCTTCCAGCCGGTGGCCCAGACCACCGCGCCGACCTTCAGCTCGATCGTCTCTTCCCGCATGCCGAGGTCGACGGCGCCGACCTTGCAGGCGGCCTTCGCCGCCTCGCCGTCGGGCGTGCCGACGATGGAGGGGTCGAGCACATAGCGCTGCGGATAGGCCATGCCGTGCGGCAGGTAGGCGGCCTTCATCCTGTCCAGGCCGTAGTTGTAGGGGTTGGGGATCTCGGCGGAGACGGCCTTGCTGCAGTCGCCGCAGGCGGTGCATTTGTCATTGACGAAACGCGGGGCGATTTTCAGCGTGGCGGTGTAATCGCCGCGCGTGCCGCTGATGGCCGACACCTCCGCCATCGTCAGGACGCGCACGTTGCGGTTGCCCTTGAGGCGGCGCAGGTTGATCTCCAGGCCGCAGGTGGGGTGGCACATCTTGGGGAAATAGCGGTAGAGCTGGGCGGTGCGCCCGCCCAGAGTCGGCAGCTTCTCGGCGAGGATGACCTGCTTGCCGCACTCGGCGGCTTCGAGCGCCGCGGTCATGCCGGAGATGCCGCCGCCCACGACGAGGATCGTCTGGCTGGTAGCGATGGATGCTGACATCGAGCCTCCCGGGAACTGAAATGCTTGTTGAAGAACAGAAGCGGATTCTAATCAACAACGCCCTGATTTCCGTC
>JAEHDO010000039.1 GCA_016880375.1 Betaproteobacteria bacterium
CCGCCTGGTGAACAAGCTGACGCTGGACGCCACTTGCCCGATCTCGAAAGAGACCGACTTCAAGAAGTGCGCGGTCAAGATCGTCAAGGCCTGATCGGATAAGGCATCAGGGAGCGCACGGGCGGGCAACTTCGGTTGCCCGCCCGCCAGCACAAGCCGATCATCATGGAAGCCGACAAGCCGAGGAAGACATCCGCCGCCGCACAGGCGCGGCGGCAGTTCCTGCTCGATTCCGCCCGCATGGCCTGCGGTGTGGGCCTGCTCGGCATCGGCATCGGCCTGTACGCCAAGCAGGCGAAGGCGCTGCCGCCGCTGGCCGTGCGTCCGCCCGGCGCGCTGGCGGAGAAGGATTTCCTCGGCGCCTGCATTCGCTGCGGCCTGTGCGTGCGCGACTGTCCCTACGACATCCTCAGCCTGGCCACGCCGGAGGAGCCGGTATCGACGGGCACGCCCTACTTCGTCGCGCGCCAGCTGCCCTGCGAGATGTGCGAGGACATTCCCTGCGTCAAGGCCTGCCCGACCGGCGCGCTGGACCATTCGCTCACCGACATCAACAAGGCGAAAATGGGCCTGGCGGTGCTGGTGGACCAGGAGAACTGCCTCAACTTCCTCGGCCTGCGCTGCGACATCTGCTATCGCGTCTGCCCGGTGATCGACAAGGCCATCACGCTGGAGCAGCAGCTCAACGCGCGCACCGGCAAGCATGCGTTGTTCATCCCGGTGGTGCATTCCGACGCCTGCACCGGCTGCGGCAAGTGCGAGAAGGCCTGCCCGCTCGAGGCCGCCGCGATCAAGGTCTATCCCACCGAGCTGGCCAAGGGCGAGCCGGGCAAGCACTACCGCTTCGGCTGGGTGGAGAAGGACAAGGCCGGCGGCAGCCTCGTCGCGCCCGACGTCGAGCATCGCTACAACCTGCCCGAAGGCCAGCGCTACGAATCGGGGCGCGGACTGAATCCCGATGCCGGAAGCGAGGCCGCGCCCGGCACGCAGCCGGCCGTGCCGCGCGCCCTGCAGGGAGGCAAATTGTGAGCGGCCGGATCGGAGCGGATGCCGTGGCCGCCAAGGGCTGGCTCGGCGCGCACAAATGGCTGCTTCTGAGGCGCGCCTCGCAGCTGGGCATCCTCGCCCTGTTCCTGCTCGGGCCGCTGGCCGGGGTGTGGATCGTCAAGGGCAACCTGACGTTCAGCTACACGCTGGGATTCCTGCCGCTCACCGATCCCTTCATCCTGCTGCAGTCGCTGCTGACGCGGCACCTGCCGGAGACCAAGGCCTTCGTCGGCGTGGCGATCGTGCTGGTTTTCTATGCCCTGGTGGGCGGCCGCGTGTTCTGTTCCTGGGCCTGCCCGGTGAACATGGTCACCGACGCGGCGGCCTGGCTGCGCGGCCGCCTCGGCATCAAGGGCGGCGCCTATGTCTCGCGCAAGACGCGCTACTGGATCCTCGCCATGACCCTGGTGTTGGCGGCCGCCACCGGCACGCTGGCCTGGGAGCTGGTGAACCCGGTGTCGATATTCCACCGCGGCCTGATTTTCGGCCTCGGCGCCGCCTGGGCGGTGATTCTGGCGATCTTCCTGTTCGAGCTCTTCGTCATGCAGGACGGCTGGTGCGGACGGCTCTGTCCGATGGGCGCCTTCTACGGCCTGCTCGGCAAAGTCAGCCTCTTCAGGCCGGCGGCGATCCGGCGCAGCGCCTGCAACGACTGCATGGAATGCTTTGCCGTCTGTCCGGAGCCGCAGGTGATCCGGCCGGCGCTGAAGGGCGTGGGCGGGGCGGGTCCGGTGATTCTGGCCGGGAACTGCACCAACTGCGGGCGCTGCATCGATGTCTGCTCGAAGGACGTGTTCGCCTTCGGCACGCGTTTCGGCAACAAGGTGGCAAAGGTTTCGCAACCGGCACAGGGCATGAAGCCGGCGGCGTGCAAATAGGGTAGCTTTGGATGTTCAACTTTCTACGACGCGATAGGAGACGATCATGAAACGATCCGTCACGATTTTTCTGGCTGCGGCGCTGACCGCGATTTCCGGGTGGGGCTTCGCCCAGCAGGTGGCGGGCGTGCAGACGCTGCGCGGCGCCGACACGGCGGCCGCCGACCAGGCGCCAGACGCGCAGAAGGCCTATACGGGCAAGAAGCCCGGCCTGCAAAAGCCGATCGCGCGCACCTTCAAGGAACAGCCGCCGCTGGTGCCGCACGCCACCGACAATTTCGACGAGATCACCGTCGAGGAGAACCAGTGCATGAGCTGCCACAGCCTGGAAAAATTCAAGGAAAAGAATGCGCCGAAGATCGGCGACAGCCACCTCGACGGCAGCAAGAAGGCGGTGACGATGGACCGCTACCAGTGCAACAGCTGCCATGTGCCGCAGGTGGATGCCAAGCCGCTGGTGGACAACACCTTCGTCGGCAATCTCCCGCCGAAGAAGAAGTAAGCCCCACCCCTTCGCGCCTGGTCCGGGCCGCGACCGGCAGCGCCGGCCGCGGCCTTTTTGTGTAGAGTTCGCGTCATGAACGCGAGCTTCCTGCAAGGCGCGCTTTCGCGGCGCGCCTTCGTCAAGCTGATTGCCGCAGGCCCGGCCAGCCTGTATCTCCGCCATGCCCGGGCCGGCGTGTCGGCGCTTGGCGCTTCCACGGCAGCGGGTCCCATCGACCGCGGCATCGGCGAGACGGCGCCGGCCCAGTTTTCCGGCGACGATCCGCGGCGCGCCCATCGCATCCTGTGGGACAAGCCGGCCTGGCTGGCGTCGCACGGCGGCCGTTATCCCCTGCCGGAAAAGCGCATTCCGCTGCTGGTGGTGGGCGGCGGCCTGAGCGGACTGCTGACGGCCTATCTGCTTCGCAGGCACCAGCCCGTTGTGCTGGAGCAGGCGGCACGTTTCGGCGGCAATGCCAAGGGCGAGTCCTGGCGCGGCATGGATTACGCCATCGGCGCTGCCTATTTCACCGCACCGGAAGCCGGCTCGCCCCTGCAGGCGCTGTATGCCGAGCTCGGCGTCGACCGCATCTGGCGCAGGAAGTCGGAAGGCCATCCGGTCGCGCTGGCCGGCCGGCTCGCGGAGGATTTCTGGCAGGGTGAGACGGCGCCCGCGGGACAGCGCCAGCAGTTCCGCGCCATCGCCGACTATTTCCGCCGCCTCAACAATGGTGAAGGCGGTCTGGCCTATCCGCAGATTCCGGCCGCAACGACCCGGCAGCGTGCCCATGTGAATGCGCTGGATCGGGTCAGCTTCCGCCGCCACATCGAAGCGGTCGTCCGCGGCCGCCGCCTGCATCCGCACATCGCCACCGCATTCGAGCATTATTGCTGGTCGTCCTTTGGCGCATCGTTCGCGGAAGTCAGCGCGGCAGCCGGCCTGAATTTCTTCGCGGCGGAGTTCGGCGACATCCTGGTGACGCCGGGCGGCAACGCCGCGATTGCCGAACGCCTGCACGAGCGCCTGGGCCGGCAATTGCCGGAAGGCCATCTGCGGGCCGGCGCCCTGGTGGCGAATGTGCGTGCCGTGTCCGACGGATTCGAAGTGGCTTACGAGGATGCGGCCGGGACCCTGCGCTGCCTGCATGCCCGCGCCGTCGTCATGGCGTGCCCGAAGTTCGTTGCCGCGCGCCTCATCGAGGATCTCGAACCGGAGCGGGTCGACGCCATTCGCCGCCTGCGTTATCGCAGCTACCTGGTGGCGAATGTGCTGCTTGAACGCCGGTTGGCGCATTCTCCCTACGATCTCTATCTGCTCGGCCGGGGCACAACGGACAGCCGCGATATCCGCGCCGCGGCCACCAGGCAGGGAGCGACCGACGTGGTCTTCGGCCAGTACACGTATCCCGACGCAGCATCGACCGTCCTGACGCTCTATCGGCCCCTGCCTTTCGACGGCGCCCGGCCGGACCTGCTGGCGGAAGATGCCCATGCGAAATTCCTGCGCGAATTCGAGGCGCAGGTGTTCGAGGGCATCCTGCCGCTGCTGAATTTTCGCCGTGAAGACATCGCCGGGATCCGGCTCGCACGCTGGGGCCACGCGCTGCCCGTGGCCGAAACCGGCCTGATCGCGGGCGGGACGGTGGATCGCCTGCGCCGGCCCTTCCGCGAGCGGCTGTTTTTCGTGCAACAGGACAACTGGGCACTGCCGGCCATCGAGACCGCCGCGGCCGAGGCCTTCCATTGGGCGCCGCGGGTGGAGAAGTACCTGGCAGGTTAGGGCAGCCGCCGTGCCGCCGGGACTGACTTTGCCGGTTCAGGCCTCGTAGCCGACCAGGGTGACGTCGGCCGCTGCTTCACGCAGCGGGATCAGCGCCTGGTAAGCCGGCGATTCGAACCAGCCGCGCAGCGATTCGGTATCGGGGAAGCGGATCACCACCGTGTCGGTGTGCGCATGGCTGCCGCCGAGCACGGCGAACTTCCTGCCGCGAAACACCAGTTCGGCTTGCCAGGGTTCCAGCGTCGCCGGCACCTGGCTGCGGTAGGCCTCCCACTTCTGCCGATCCTTTATCGTGATGTGGCCGATGAGGTAAGCGGCCATCGCTTCGATCAGAAAACGCGCGCGGCGGCCAGGCCGGCGGCGAGCAGGATGCCGTGCAGCATCGCCGCGCCGATGGTGGCGCGGATGGCCGGCGCCAGTTCGGCGGGCTGGGCGGCATGGACGAGCAGGTGTTTGGTCGCGGCGAGGGCCGGCGCGAGGGCCGCCAGCGCGATCAGCGCGGTCCGCGGCAGGGCGCCCAGCGCCACGGCGCCGATCAGCCAGCCGTAGGCCACGCCGACAACGAAGGGATAGCCCCAGCGCGCCTGCCGCGGGCCGAGCCGCACCACCCAGTTGCGCTTGC
>JAEHDO010000316.1 GCA_016880375.1 Betaproteobacteria bacterium
AATCAGCTTCCTGCCCTCAGACGATTGGCTCGAGCCCGGCTGGCTCGATGTCATGCTGGGCGTTATCGAGAAACATCCGGAGGCCGCCTTCGCCTTCTGCGACATCAACAAGCATGTCATGCAAAGCGGCGAAGTGTCTCCCTACAGGGGCAGCGGCTGCCCCTCGAGGTATTTCACGGATGCGGAGGCCATGCTCCTGCTCGGCAGGCTGGTCTGCAAGGAAACCAGCTACTTCATCGTTGGCGGCCTGATCCGCAGCGATGCCTATTTCAAATGCGGCGGCTTCCATGACGCCGGCGCAAATTATTCCGGTGATTTCTCCCTGGGGCTCGGTCTCATCAAGCATGGGGGCATGGTCTACGAAACCCGGACGCTCGCCAACTACACCGTCTGGGGAGAAAAGCATGGGAAGGCGGACGCGCAAAGATCGGCCATTGCCTGCCAGGATGCCGCCAAGATTATCAGCTGGGCCGAAAACGACGGCGCACTTCAAGCGATCGCCGCCAGGGCGAACTTCAGCTTTCGAAAATCCAGGGCACGGCTATCGATATTCTTTCTGCTCGCCTACCTGCAGAACGCGATTGTCGACCCCGACAATCCCCGGACACATGAGGAATTTCAGGAACACTTGAAAAGATTGAGCAGGGGATGGCTGCCGATATGGGCCACAACCCTCCTCAGAAGCACACCGGCCCTCCGGCTGATGAGCCTCCTGAGGGACAGGTACGGGCCGAAAATCAAGTCGCTCTTCCTTTAATCCGGGATAGAAACAACCCCTAATGAGGCATCAGAAATACCGTCCCGACATCGATGGAGTGCGCGCCATCGCGGTTCTTTCGGTCCTGATCCACCACCTGAGCGAACCATTTCTTCCCGGCGGTTTCGTCGGCGTCGATATCTTCTTCGTCATTTCCGGATTCCTGATCACCTCCCAGGTCCATGCAGAAGCCAAGGAGGGGACCTTTTCCATCCGGCAATTCTACAAGCGCCGCATCAACCGCATCCTCCCTGCCCTGCTCACGGTGGTTGCGGCATGCCTGGCGGTTGGCGTCCTTCTGCTTTCCCCGGCGGACCTGCTCCTGCTCGCCAGGAGTGCCGTCTATGCATCGCTCGGCCTGTCGAATGTCTTCTTCTGGCGCGAATACGGCAACTACTTCGCCGGCAATGCCAGGGAGGCGCCACTGCTGCACACCTGGTCGCTCGGCATCGAGGAGCAATTTTATGTGATCTGGCCGCTCCTGGTGCTGCTGCTCATCAGAACCAGGCCCCGCCTGACCGTCATTTTCGTTGCGGTGACAACGGTGGCCTTGATTGCCTTGTCCGAAGTCGCTGCAGGCGTGTTTGCTTCGGCCTCCTACTACCTGCTGCCAACGCGATTCTTCGAACTCATGATCGGAGGGCTCCTGGCACTCTCGATTGCGTCGATACGTCCCCGATCACGGCTGCAGGCCCGGCTGGGCCTGCTCGCCGGATTCCTCCTCATCGGCGGCTCGCTTTTCCTGCTCGACAGGACCTCGGTCTTTCCGGGCATCAATGCAACGTGGCCCTGTCTCGGGGCGGCCCTGCTGATCTGGGCAGGCAGCGGCCAGGGATCGCCTACGCGCATCCTGGCAAATCGGCCCATGATTTTCCTGGGGTTGATCTCCTATTCGCTCTACCTTTGGCACTGGCCCATCATTGCCTTTCTTGCCTATCTGAATCACCCCATTCGGCTGGCGTCGGGAATCGCAGTCGCCGCCTTCTCGATCCTGGCGGCATGGCTATCCTGGAAGTACGTCGAAGTGCCGATGCGCAGGTCGGGCGTGCAGCTGCAGTTCTCGCGCGTGTTCGCCCTGCGCTTCTTCATGCCTGTTGTCGTGCTGTTTTCCTTCCTTGCGGCAACGACCTACACGAAAGGGTTTGCGCAGCGATTTGACCCCCGCGTGACCGAACTCAAGGGAATGATGCAGGCCCGGCCGGAGGAAATGCGCCGCGGCTGCCATGTTCCAACGTCTCTGTACCAGACGCCTCCCAATCCGGATTGCCGGCTGGGCTCGGACAAGGCCGCGCTGGACGGCATTCTGATCGGGGACTCCTATGCCAATCATTACACCGGGATGATCGACGTCATGGCCAGTGCAGCGGGATTGGCTTTCATGGATTACACCATGGATGCCTGCCTGCCCATCCTCGGGTACCAACCCGAAGGCGCTCGCACTTATGCGGAAAAGTGCCGCCTGAGAAACGAGGCGGTCTACCAGATGATTCGGACCAACCGCTATCGTCAGGTGATACTGGCCGCCAACTGGCCAGATGCGTCCGGGGCCGGAGGACGGCTCCTTTCTTCGATCGAAGCCGTTATCGGCACGGGCGCCACAGTCACCGTCGTGATGAGCAACGCCATGATTGAACGCGCCGGCAGCTGCCCGCTGCGGCGCATCATGTATCGAACCGACGAGGATTGCGATGCGATGCGACCGAGCCCGCCAGGGTATTTCAGCGAGATACGGTCACGCTATCCGCAAGTGCGCTTCATCGATCCGAACGAGGTTGTATGCCAGGGGAACAAGTGCAGTCCGTTGATCGGCGACACCCTGCTTTACCGGGACAGCGGTCACCTGAACGACATCGGCTCCCGGCTCATCGGACAATCCCTGCTGCGCATGGGCATCTCCTTATAGCCGTCGCGCCCGGGGCGGTCCGGCCAGGCCCCTCATTGCCGTCTTCTTGCGAGCGCCCATCTGAAAAGATAAGCCCTTAATGCAGGTGCGGCTGCCACGGCGGCGCCCAACATAAGCAGCCCCGCGATCAGAGGCCAGGCCAGCTGCATCGGCTCCTCGAGCGAATGCGGGCCTGCGTACCAAAACAGTCCGCCCGCGAGGCTTGCGGCAGAGAGCGGAAGAAGCACATCGTCCCGGTACCACTTCCACCGCTCATTCCTCAGCAGGTGGCGGTACATGAAAGGCATGCCGACCAGGATATACCCCGCGTTGATCGAGGCCCAGACACAAGCCGCGCCGATTGCGCCGAAATGCCGTGTCGCCAGATAGATCGCCGGCACGAGAACGCAGACCGCCGTGAAGTTCGTTTTGACGGTTATGTCGAGCCGGCCGTAGGCGAATTGCGTGATGAAGGGAACGTGCATCATGCAATTGAGCAAGGTGCCGACTGCCAGCAGGGCGAGTATGGGCGCAACCTGGCCGGCTAGCCCCCGGTCGCCAGACCAGAAGAACAGCAGATCCTCGCCGTAAAGCAGCAGCAGCAGCGCGGCCGGTGCGGCAAATGTCGAGACAAGCTGCGCGGCGAGGTGGTAGTTCCCGACGAGCTGTTCATCGTCGCCACGCGCGACCAGTTCCGAAAACCGCGGGAAGAATGCTTGAGTGATCGGGTTGATCAACACGATCAGCGCGGCCGCAACCGCCGCTGCCAGCGAATAGTAGCCGAAGTCCTGCAGGCTGAGCAGGCGCGACAGCAGGATCTTGTCTATCTGCGTCTGCAGCACCGCCAAAAACATGTAAGCCATCATGCCCATTACAAATTGCCTGATCCCGCTCAACGCCAGCCGGGAGAACCTGACCGGCAATTCGGCCGGCGGCAAATGCCTGTAGGTTGCTGCTGCCAGCACCAATACGGCAGCGACCGAGACCAGTCCCTGCCATACGAAATATGCTTCGATGGATGGGGACACCCAGGCAAGAATGCCGATCGCACCCACGGCGCGCACCGTCTCGATAAGCGAGTAGGCCAGGTTGAAGAAAACCTGCTTCTGCAAGCCCAGCAGCGCGCCGCGATAGATGCCCTCGATCAGGCGCAGCACGGCTACCCCCCCCATGATCGCGATGGCCTGTGCAACCGTGCTGACCGGCAGCTCGTCCGCGCGCAGCCAGTCCGAAGCCAGCCAACCGGAAGCTCCCCAAATGACGAATCCGCTCAAAACGCCGAGAGTAATGACGACAAACTCGAGGCTTCGCAACAGCTCCCGTATCGACTGCGGCGTGTGCGCTCCGGTCGAGAAGCGCGCCATCTCCCTGTTCAGTGTGGGTGTCATGCCCATGTCGAGCAGCACGAGCCACGCCTGCATGACGATAAAAAAGCCTATCAGCCCGTAAGCCTCGATTCCCAGGTAGCGAATGTAGAGCGGTATGAATACCAGCCCGATGAGGCCAGCCCATATCCGACCAACCACATTGGCGAGGAGATTTTTATTAAGCGCAGACATGCGCAGCTTTTTGCAGTAGCAACTGACGTCTAGCGAACGCTACGCATTGGGGATGGCGGCAAAGGGGGCGCGCGCTACGATCAGTTCTTTATCAGAAGGCCCTGCCCCGTTGGCAGGCACAGAATTTTCGTCCCCACGCGTTGGGCAAAGGCATCCATTGCAGCCAGCTGTTCCTCATGGCCCGGCCAGGCATAGTCGTCGAGCAGCACCAGTCCGCCCCGCACCATTCTGGGCCAGAAATATTCGATTGCTGCAATTTCCGGAGCCACGCAGTTCATGTCAATGGAGAGATAGGCGATCTTTTCCGCCTTGACTTCGGGCAATACGTCCGGCACGGGCCCCTTCACGATCCTGGCCCCCTTGAAGGCGGAAAAGGCATTCACCACAATGTCGTAGCAGGGCTCGTACATGCCCATCTCCCAGGGCTTGGAGGTTTCTTCTGCCG
>JAEHDO010000317.1 GCA_016880375.1 Betaproteobacteria bacterium
ATATCGTCCTGGTTGCGGAGAAATGACGGCAAGGGCCGACTTTTGCCGGCACGCTTGACGCTGTCGCGCCATGGCCTCAGAGTTGCCAAAAACCGTTTCAGGGAGACGCGTTGTTGCCGGAAGACAAACCCGCGGAGGAGGTCGAGGCGGCGATTGCCGAGGTGCTCGCGGCCGAGCGCGACGCCCTGGCCGCCATCGAGGCGGCCCGCCGCGAGGGCGAGGAAATCCTGCTGGGCGCGCGCACGCTGGCGCGGCGCATCGCCGAGCGCGGCGAGCAACGCCTGGCGCGCCTGCGCGAGGCGGCTGCAAGGCGCATCCGGCAGCAGACTGAACTAGTCGAAGCCGAAATCGCCCGCCTTGCCGCTGCCGCCATCGGCAGCCCCGCCGACGAGGCCGGCATTGCCGCCGCGGTGGCGGCTGTTGCGGCGGAAATGAGCAGGGCGCAAACCACACCTGCGAGTCGCGCACCCCAGGAGCACTACATCAGGGCGGCTTCGCCTGCCCTTCAGGGCGCAGCGGCGGCCACCCCCCATCCCCTTCCCCGGGAAGGCGGGCGGAGCGAGGACCGATGACGGGCATCGACTACGCCCAGGCGCGGCTGCAGGCGCGTTACGGCCTGCGCCCGGACGAGGCCGCCTGGCATCGGCTGGCTTCGCTGCGCGGATATACGGCGGCGCTGGCGTATGGCCGCGAATCGGCTTTTCGCGGCTGGCTCGAGGGCTGCGCCGAGGCGGGCGGCGTGCATGCGCTGGAAAGCGGCCTGCGCCGGCGCTGGCGGGCGCTGGTGGCGGAGGTGGCGCGCTGGATGCCAATGGAATGGCAGGCGGCAGTCGGCTGGTGCGCACTGCTGCCGGCACTGCCGGCACTGGATCACCTGATCGAGGGGGGCGAGGTCCTGCCGTGGATGCGCGCCGAACCGGAACTCGCTGCGCTGTGCGACGAAAATGCTTCAGCCGCCGTCCGGCCAGGGCTGACTTTCCCGCGGCCGCCGGGGCAGCCGCTGGTCGAGGCCTGGCTGGCGGAATGGCGCCTGCGCCTGCCGCCGATGGACGCCGGGGATGCGGCGCTGTTCGCTGCGCTGGAGCGCACGCTGCGCGAGCACGCGGCGGCCTTTTGCGTCGCCGCGCCGACCGAGGCCTGGCCTCTGCGGCAGCGCCTGCAGGCGCGTCTGGATGTGCTGTTCCGCCGCGGCCTGCTTTCGCCGGCGGCGGCCTTCGTTTTCCTCTCCCTGGCGCTGCTCGATCTGGAACGCCTGCGCGCGGCGCTCTCGCCGCGCGCCGTCCTTGCCGACGCGGCGGCGGTGTCATGACGATGCGGCCGCAGCCGGCGCGCTGGTTCGAGATCGTCCTGCAACGCGACGACGCGGCGGCGGCCCTGGCCGCGCTGGCGACCACCGGCGCGGTGGAGCTGGAAACACGCGATGCCAGCACGCTGCCCGATGGACTGGCCGGCATCGGGCCGCTGCTGGCCGAATACCGCGCCCTGGCGGCCCGCTACCAGCCTTACTGGCCCGCCGACGGCTGGCCGCCGGCGGCGTTTCCCGAAGCGCCGGCGCCGGCGCTGGCGCGCGCCTTGGCTATCCTGCGGGCGTGGGCCGCCGAGGCCGAGCCGCTGATCCTGCGATTGCAGCGCTGCGAGGCCGAGATGCGCGAGGCGCAACTGTGGCAGCGCCTGCTGGCGGCGCTGCCGGAGAGTCGCCTGGATTTTTCCGCATTGGCCGCCGCCGGGCCGCTCGCGCCGGCGCGTCTGCTGGCGCTGCCGGGGCGCAGCGCAGCGACGCTGCCGCCGGCAGCGCTGCTGCGCCGGTTGTCCGGCGGCGATCCGTCGTATGCAATCGTCGTGGTTCCGGGGACGGCGCTGGAATCGCTGGCGGAGCAGGTGGCGGCCCTGAAGGGTGCCCTGCAGCGCGTGCCGACCTGGCTGGCGGGCGAACCGGCTGCAGCGCTTGCCGGCATCGACCACCAGCTGGCCGAACTGAAGGCGGCATGTGCCGTCCTGCATCGCGAACTCGAAGCGCTGCAGGCGCGCCACGATATCCACCGCGCCCTCGGCGACGCGGCGCGGCTGCAATGGCTGACGCAGCATGTGCCGGCACTGGATGCGGGCGAATGGATCGCCTGGATCACCGGCTGGACGGACGCCGGCGACGCCGTCCTCGGCGCCGCACTGACGCGCGCCGGCATTCCGGCGCTGCTGCATTTCCCGCCGCCGCCGGCAGGGCGGCGCGCGCCGCTCCTGCTGCGCAACCCCTGGTGGGCGCGACCCTTCGAACTGTTCGCGCGCGCGCTCGGCATGCCGGCGGCGCACGAAGCCGACCCGAGCCGCCTGCTGGCGCTGGCGGTGCCGCTGATGTTCGGCTTCATGTTCGGCGATCTTGGCCAGGGCCTGCTCATCGCGGCTGCCGGCTTCGTGCTGCGCCAGCGCTTCCCCCTGGCGCGGCTGTTCATTGCCGGCGGCCTCTCGGCGGCGCTGTTCGGCCTGGCTTTCGGCAGCGTTTTCACGCTGGAGGACG
>JAEHDO010000040.1 GCA_016880375.1 Betaproteobacteria bacterium
ACTACCGCCGCCCGCCGTCACTCCCGGAACCCGCCAGTGCCATGCCGGCTCCATCTTTCTGCTGGTGGAGGGGGAAGGATTCGAACCTTCGAAGGCAGAGCCGACAGATTTACAGTCTGTTCCCTTTGACCGCTCGGGAACCCCTCCAGCGAAACAGCAGATTTTGCTTGTTTTAATCAAAAAAGTCAAACAACTGTCGAATCAGGCAAGAAAATCGCTTGCACCGTCATAAATCGGTGGCTTGCAGGCGCTAATGCCACCGATTTTCACCCTGGGCGTAGAATCGGCTGCCCAGCTCTATCGAGGCCGAAATGAACATTCCAATCGAATCCCAAGCCCTTGATGCCTTGTTTCTTCAAGCCAGAACTCACAATGCCTGGAACGACAAGCCGGTCGATGACGCTATGCTGCATCGGATCTGGGACCTAGCCCGTATGGGACCCACCTCCGCCAACTGCAGCCCGATGCGAGTTGTGTTCGTCAGGTCGCTCGAGGCCAAACGCCGCCTCCTGCCTGCGCTGATGGAAGGCAACCGCGCCAAAAGTCTGGCAGCGCCGGTCACCGCCATTTTCGGCAACGACAGCCAATTCTACGATCTGCTGCCGAAGCTGTTTCCGCACACCGACGCCCGCGCCTGGTTCGCCGGGCCGGGCAAGGAGGGGATTGCCACTACCACGGCATTTCGCAACGGCACGCTGCAGGCTGCCTATTTCATGCTCGCCGCCCGCGCCCTCGGCCTTGATTGCGGCCCCATGTCAGGCTTCGACAATGCCCTAGTCGATCAAGAATTCTTCCCCGGTGGCAGGATCAAGTCGAACTTCATCTGCAGTCTCGGCTACGGCGATCCTAAGGGGCTGTTTCCGCGCAGCCCAAGACTTGAGTTCGAAGAAGCCTGCAGCATTGCGTGAAAGTGATCACTGACACATGAACATTCCCTACGCACCCCATCCGCCGCTGCCTGCCGCCCTGATCGAGGATCTTGCGCATCGCTTTACCAATCGTTTTTCCATCAGCCAGGCCGTACGCGACCAGCACGGCCGGGACGAGTCGGTTCATCCGGCAGCGGCCCCGGACGCCGTGGTGTTCGTCGAGACAACGAAAGAAGTCGCCGAAGTGAATCGCCTCTGTAGCCAGCACCGGGTGCCGGTGATCCCTTTCGGCGCGGGCAGCTCGGTCGAGGGCCATTTCCTGGCCATCCGCGGTGGCGTCTGCATCGACCTGACGCGCATGAACCATATCGTGGCCGTCCATGCCGAGGACCTCGACGCCACCGTGCAGCCCGGCGTCACCCGCAAGCAGCTGAACGCCGAACTGCACGGCACCGGCCTGTTCTTTCCCATCGACCCGGGCGCCGATGCCTCCCTCGGGGGCATGGCCGCCACTCGCGCCTCCGGCACCAATGCCGTGCGCTACGGCACCATGCGCGAGAACGTGCTGGGCATGACCGTGGTGCTGGCCGACGGCCGCATCATCCGCACGGGAGGGCGGGCAAAGAAGTCCTCCGCCGGCTACGATTTGACCCGCCTGTTCATCGGCTCCGAAGGCACCTTAGGCATCATCACCGAGTTGACCGTCAGGCTCTATCCATTGCCGGAAGCCATCTCCAGCGCCGTCTGCACGTTTCCGGGCGTGGATGCTGCCGTCGACACGGTCATCCAGACCATCCAGCTCGGCATTCCGGTGGCGCGCATCGAGCTGCTCGACGCTCTCACCATTTCCGCCGTAAACCGATATAGCAAGACGACACTGACGGAAGCACCCACACTGTTTTTCGAGTTTCACGGCTCTCCCTCTGCCGTCGAGGAACAGGCCGCGCTGGTGCAGGAAATCGCCGCCGGCCACGGCGGCATGAACTTCGAGTGGGCCACCCGACCCGAAGACCGCTCCCGGCTCTGGCAGGCCCGTCACGACGCCTACTTCGCCTGCCTGCAACTGAGGCCCGGCTCACGCGCCTTCCCCACAGACGTCTGCGTGCCGATCTCGCGACTGGCCGAATGCATCCGCGCCACCAACGAGGATATCGCCCGCTGCCCGATCCCTGTCCCGCTCTTCGGCCATGTCGGCGACGGCAACTTCCACCTGGTAGTGCTGATCGATCCTGACAATCCGCAGGAGGTGGCAGAGGCCGAGAGGATCAACCACGCCGTCGTCAAGCGTGCGCTGGCCATGGAAGGTACTTGCACCGGCGAGCATGGCATTGGCATCGGCAAGCAGAAGTTCCTCGTCGATGAGCACGGCGAAGCGGCGGTCGACGTCATGCGCGCACTGAAGCGCGCGCTCGATCCGGACAACCTGCTCAATCCCGGCAAGATCCTGTCCTAATCGAATCCGGCTGCGTGTAGAATTTCCTCGCGGCGGCGGCTCACAAGGCGACCGACCGGTCGGGACCATACAAGCGGCCCCACGTCAAAAACACGATTTTTGCGTAAGGAGAACTCCATGGCGGACACCGCCACCCCGGTTCGTCCCGAACCGGAAGCCGACACCACGCTCGACACCAAGTACACCCTCGAATCCGGCCGTGTCTACCTGACCGGCACCCAGGCCCTCGCCCGCCTGCCGATGATGCAGCGCGAACGCGACCTTGCCGCCGGCCTCAACACCGCCGGCTTCATTTCCGGCTATCGCGGCTCGCCGCTAGGCGGGCTTGACCAGACCCTGTGGCGCGCCAAGAAGTATCTCGACGCCCATCTCATCAAGTTCCAGCCTGGGGTGAATGAGGACCTCGCCGCCACCGCCATCTGGGGCACACAGCAGGTCAATCTCTTCCCCGGCGCGAAATACGATGGCGTCTTTGCACTCTGGTATGGCAAGGGGCCGGGGGTCGACCGCTGCGGCGACGTCTTCCGCCATGCCAATGCCGCCGGCACCGCCAAGTTCGGCGGCGTGTTGGCGGTAGCCGGCGACGACCACGCCGCGCGCTCATCCACCGTGGCGCACCAGACCGAGCACGTCTTCAAGGCCGTCATGATGCCGGTGCTGGCGCCCTCCGGCGTGCAGG
>JAEHDO010000318.1 GCA_016880375.1 Betaproteobacteria bacterium
AGCAAGGAACAGCTGGTCGACCACCTCTGCGGCTGGGGCGAGGAGGTCAGCACCAACGCCATCGAGGTCTATGTGCATCGCCTGCGCAAGAAGCTCGAGCCAGGCGGCGTGCGCATCAACACCGTGCGTGGCCTCGGCTACTGCCTGGACCGGCCGGATGGCGCTTAGCGACAGGCTGCTGCGACGGCAGCCGGACGAGGCCGAACGTCAGTCGGTGTTCGGCGAGATCCTCGACTGGATGCTGATGCCGCTGCTGCTGATCTGGCCGCTCAGCGTGATCCTCATCCAGGGTGTGGCCAACAGCATCGCCGACGATCCCTACGACAAGGCGCTGGCGGAAAGCGCCCTGACCATTGCCCGGCTGGTGACGGTGAGCGGCGGCAGGGTCAAGGTCGGCCTGCATCCGCAGGCGCGCAGCGTGCTGCATGCCGACGAGTCCGATACCATCTATTTCCAGGTGCTCGGCTTCAGGAACGAGCTGGTGGCCGGGGATCTGGCCATCCCCTGGGTGGATCCGCCGCCGGCAATCGTTTCCGAGAAGGTCTATTTCCGTGACGCCGAGATCAAGGGCGAGGAGACCCGCGTCGCCTACCTCTACATCCTGCCTCTGCCGGATCAGCCGCCGCTGCTGGTGCAGGTGGCCGAGACGCGCAACAAGCGCAGCGCGCTGGCCAGCCGCATCATCTCCGGCGTCACCCTGCCGCAGTTTGCCGTCATCCCGCTGGCGGTGCTGCTGGTGTGGGTCGGCCTCAGCCGCGGGGTGGCGCCGCTCAACCGGCTCGGCAGCCTGATCCGCCGCCGGCTGCCGACCGACCTGTCGCCGATCTCGACCGCCGGCGTGCCGGAAGAGGTGAAGCCGGTGATCCGCGCCTTCAACGACATGATGGCGCGGCTCGAGCAGAACCTGCAGGCGCAGCAGCGCTTCATCGGCGATGCCGCGCACCAGATGCGCACGCCGCTGACCGGCCTGAAGATGCAGACCGAGCTGGCGCTGCAGGAAGCCGACCCGGAGCTGATGCGCGCATCCTTGCGCCAGATAGCCGAGAGCGCCGATCGCGCCGCCCACCTCATCGGCCAGCTGCTGGCGCTCGCCCGCGCCGAGGCCAGCCACCGGAAGACGCATGCCATCGAGCAGGTGGACATCGAGGCGCTGGCGCGGCAGGCGACCCTGGATTGGGTGCCCGCCGCCCTGGCGAAGCGGATCGATCTCGGCTTCGAGGGCACCGGCTGGCCGCTGCAGGTGAGCGGCAACCCGCTGCTGCTGCGGGAGCTGATCGTCAATCTCATCGACAACGCGGTGAAATACACGCCCGGGGGCGGCCGCGTCACCGTGCGCACGCGCGCGACGGATTTCGCGGTTCTGGAGGTCGAGGACGACGGGCCGGGGATACCTGAAAACGAACGCGATCTGATTTTCGAGCGTTTCTATCGCGTTCTCGGCAACGAAGTGCCGGGCAGCGGCCTCGGGCTTGCCATCGTGCGCGAAATCGCCGAATTGCATCGCGGCAGCGTGCAGCTGAGGCCCGGCCCCAGCGGCCGCGGCACCTTGGCGCAAGCGGTGTTTCCGCGCCGGCGCTTCACCATCTCCGCGTTGCTGGCGCAGTCGCCGGAAAAGTTTCAGCCCACCTTGTAGCGATCCCCTCAGCAGCCCGCCAGGCCGCTGAGGACGCACAGCTCGCGCTTGATCCAGGCGAGCATGATCCACAGCCAGAACAGCAGGAAAAAGGCGACGAAGGGCAGGTGCTTGTCGATGATGACTTTCGGCGTGACCCAGCGGCAGGCTTTCATCACCGGCCCGGTGATGACGAGGAACAAGCGGTAGACGAAATTGTCGTGGCGCCGGGCGCCGGCCAGCAGGGCCAGCACACCCTGGCCCAGCAGCGCCAGCAGGGCCACTTCGACGAGCGCCCGCAGCAGGGAGACGATGAACAGATCGAGGTGACTCATGGTATTGTTCCGGCCTTCGAATTGGAGAGGTGGCAATGAATTTCGAGCACTGGCGCCATTATGCCCGCGGCTGGCTGCTGCATGTCATCGGCCGCGAGGAGCAGGCCTTCAAGGAATACACCGCCGCCTACCGGTTGAAACCCGACGATGTCCAGGCAGCGCGCCATCTGGCCTTCATCGCCGCCCGCCGCAAGCAGTTCGACGTCGCCGACAAATGGTTCGTCGAGGTGTTGCGCCTGGCGCCCAACGATGCCGACACCCACTTCAATCGCGGTTTCATCCTGGAGCAGGCCGGCCGTTCGCGCGAGGCCGTCGCCGCCTTCGCCGAGGCGGTGCGGCTCAAGGAGGCCCTGGACCGCGCCTGGTACGGCATGGGCCTGGCCCATGCCCGCCTGGGCGAGCATGCCGAGGCGGCGAGGTGCCTGGCCAGGTGCGCCGAACTGCAGCCGATGAACGGCGAGGGCTTCTACCAGTGGGGCATGGCCTGCCACCACGCCCACCAGCCCGACGAAGTGAAGAGAATCGTCCGCAAGCTTGCCGATTTCGATCCCAAGCGCGCGATCAAGCTGATCAAGGACGCCGAACGCGCCGATCTGAGGCATCTCATCTCCGAAGAAGTCCAGCGTTTTTTTGAGGGCTCGCGCTGAACGGATTTTCTTCCGCTGGCCCAAGCCCTCAAAAAAAGGGCCCGCCTTGCGGCGGGCCCTTAAAGGGGTTTCCCCCTCCTCCTCGTAGTTCTTAGCGACCCGACGTGTCGATGTCGCCCGCCAGGTTCGGGTAGCGGACGTGGTCGACCAGATCCTGCACTTCCTTCGACGGCGCCGGCGAGATGAGGCTGCCGATGATGACGCCGAGGAAGCCGACCGGGATGCCGAAGGTGCCGGCCGAGATCGGGTTGATGTCCCACCACAGCGGCGCATTGACCCCGAAGAACGGATAGGTCATGTACATGTAGTAGGCGCAGGTGCCCAGGCCGCCCGCC
>JAEHDO010000319.1 GCA_016880375.1 Betaproteobacteria bacterium
AAGCCACCGCGCGCACGGCGCGCGAACTCTTTCCGCTGACTGACAAGGCCAACGACCAGCCGACGGCCGACCTGATCACCCAGCGCCTGGACGTGCATGAAAAGACCGCCTGGATGCTCAGAAGCCTTTTGGAGGAGTAACAAGCGCCAAACGCGAATGGCGCGGACGGCTTGATGCGGAACCGCCGGACAGTGATCGTCACGCCGTCGCTGGCCGATGCCAACAACGGCAACTGGCGCACGGCCGAGCGCTGGCGGCGCTTCCTGGCGCCGGTCTGCCCGGTGCGGCTGGCGACGGCCTGGCCGGACGCGCAGGCCGCCGCCGACAGCGTCATGATCGCCCTGCACGCACGGCGCTCGGCGGCATCGATCGCGGCCTGGCATGCGCGGCACGGCAGCGCGTGCCTGGCGGTGGTGCTGACGGGCACGGATCTTTACCGGGACATCGCCACGGACATCGCGGCGCAGCGCTCGCTCGAACTGGCCGGCACGCTGGTCGTGCTGCAGGAGCGCGCACCGCTGGCGCTGCCGGCCGCGCTGCGCGGCAAGGCGCGGGTGATCTTCCAGTCGGCCGTCGCCGGCCGCACGCCGGCCAAGGCGCGCCGGCATCTGCGCGCCGTGATGGTCGGCCACCTGCGCGAGGAGAAGTCGCCGGAGACGCTGTTCGCGGCGGCGCGCCTGCTCGCCGATCGCGACGACATCCTGATCGACCACATCGGCGGCGCCCTCGATGCCGAGCTCGGCAGGGAGGCGGCGGCGACGATGGCGGCCTGCCCGCGCTACCGCTGGCTCGGCAACCTGCCGCATGCCGAGACGCTGCGACGCATCCGCCAGGCCCACCTGCTGGTGCATTGCAGCCGCATGGAGGGCGGGGCGCACGTCATCGCCGAGGCCCTGGCCAGCGGCACGCCGGCCGTCGCATCGCGCATCGACGGCAACGTCGGCATGCTCGGCGGGGACTATGCGGGCTACTTCGACTGGGGCGATGCCGCGGCGCTGGCCCGCCTGCTGGCGGCCTGCCGCGATGCCCAGGGCGCGCCGGATGGCCTGCTGGCGCGGCTTGGCGCGCAGGCGCGCGCGCGGTCGCGCCTGTTCGCGCCGGAAGCGGAGCGCGCGGCGGTGCGGCAGATGGTCGATCGCCTCATGGCGTAACTGCACAAAGTCGCCGTGTCGCAGCGACTGACTATTCGGGCGTCGCGTCGCGGGCGCGCAGCTTGGCGGCGATGTAGGCGCTGTCGGGCACGTGCAGGAGGGCGGCGATCTTGCGCATGAGGTGCTGCTCGTGCGCATCGATGACGCTGTCGGCATAGGCGACGCGCCACATCAGCTCGAGCACGCGTTCCTTCTGCGCCTGGGTGAAGCGCTGGTTGATGAGCGAGGTGAACTGGTAGTAGTCGGTGGCCTGGCGCATCTCTTCCTCCGCCAGCGCGATCAGCGTCTCGGCCTCGGCCCCGGAGAGCCCGAACTTGCCGCGGACGGCCTCCAGCACGGCGTCGCGCTCGGCGTCCGTCGCTTCGGCATCGATGCGCATCGCCTCCACCAGCAGCGCGGCGGTGGCGAGCTGGATCGCATGCCCGTCCTGCGCCGGGGCGTCGGCGATGTTGCGCTCGAAGAAATCGCGGAGGGTCGACAGCACGGCTCAGCCGAGGGTGGTGTCGAGCGCCATCATCAGCGCGAAGCCGGCCATCAGCCCGACGGTCGCCGGCGTCTGGTGGCCGTTGCGGTGCGTCTCCGGAATGACTTCATGCGAGACGACGAAGATCATCGCCCCGGCGGCCAGGCCGAGGCCGATCGGGTAGGCGACGGCCAGCCCGCTGGCGAGGCCGACGCCGAGCAAGGCGCCGACCGGTTCGAGCAGGCCGCTGGCGCCGGCGACCAGCACGGCGCTGCCCGGCATCAGTCCGGCGCCGCGCAGGGCCAGCGCCACGGCGAGGCCTTCCGGGATGTCCTGCAGGGCGATGGCCGTGACGAGCGGCAGCCCCACGCCCATGTCGGCATGGGAGAAGCCGACGCCGATGGCCATGCCTTCCGGCAGGTTGTGCAATGCGATGGCAAAGACGAACAGCCAGACGCGGCCGCAGCGTTCATGGCCCGGCCCGCAGGGCCCAGTCTTGTCGTGCTCGTGCGGGGTGAAGGCGTCGAGTCCGAGCATCAGCAGCACGCCAAGCGCCATGCCGACCACCACCACGCCGGCGCCGAGGGGCTTGCTGCCGAGGATGCCGGCGCCCGCCTCCAGCCCGGGCAGAAGCAGCGAGAAGGCGCTGGCGGCGAGCATCATGCCGGCCGCCATGCCGAGCATGCTGTCTTCCACCCGCTGCGGGATGCCGCGCAGGAACAGCGCCGGCACGGCGCCCAGCGCGGTGGCGGCAAAGCCTGCAGCACCGCCGAGCATGGCATAGCGCAGCACTGCGTCGGCCTCGCCGGCGATGACCTGCACCAGGCTTTGCAGCAGCAACGCCAGCACGGCCAGCGCCGCGACGCCGAGGCCCAGCGCAGCGGCCGAATGTTCCCGGGCGTGTTCGCGGAGGGCGGCGAACCAGGTTTGCGTGATCGGAATGCGGGCAATTTCCATGGCGCGAGTCTAGGGAAACGGGCGTCTGAAATGAAGTTGATTGTTCCGATGGCCCCGATAGGAGCCGCCTATCAATGCTCGCGGCCGTCGATGCGCGGCGCGAGCAGGAACGGGATGACGCGCCAGGCGAGGATGGCGAAGGCGGCGGCCCAGGCGGCGGCGGCGAGGTCGACCCAGAGCAGATAGGCGCCGGGGACAAGCTGCGGCACGACCACGCGCAGCACGAGCGCGGCGATCATGATCCACAGCACCGTCTTGTCCATGGCCTCGAAGGTCACCTTGCGGCCGGTGTGGCCCTTCGAGATGCGCACGATCATGGCGGGGATGATCAGGCCCATGACGCCGAAGGTGAACAGGTGGATGGAGACGCTGCCGACCCAGACGCTGTGCGCCGCCTGCTCGAACGCCACCACCAGCAGCTGGCCGACGATGGCGAGGTAGCCGAGATGCATGACGCCGATGTCGAGGCGCGAGAACGCCAGCTGCGGCTTCCAGAAAACGAAGCGGACAAGGAGCAGCAGGGCCAGCAGCGCCGCCAGGCCGGCCACGGCCGACGGCGGCAGGAAGCCGGCGAAGGCCATCGCCAGGGCAAGTGTCTTGATCGCGCCGTCGAGCAGCGGATGGCGCAGGATTTCTGCCTTGAAGACGCCTTTCATGAAGTCGGTCAGCGTGCGCTCGAGCATGATGAGGAAGGCGAGGCGGAACAGGCCCAGCGCCATGCTCTGGCCGGCCTGGGACCAGTGCCCGTCGAGCAGCAGAAACTTCGCCAGCGGAAACAGCGGCAGCAGCAACAGGAAGAAGAGGTTGTCCCTGCGATAGCCGTCGGTCTCGCGATGGCGCAGCAGGGTCCACAGCAGCATCGCCACGATGGCGACGAGGAACAGCTGGTTCGACAGCAGGAACAGCGCCGGCGGCCAGGCGCCGCCGAATCCCATGCCGAGGCGCTCGAAGCACCAGGCGGCAGCGAGGAAGATCAGCGCGTTGCCGTGGTAGCCGCGGATTTTCACCCAGTTCTTGGTGGAGGTGAGCAGGAAGCCGCCGAGCATGGCCCAGCCGAAGCCGAAGAACATCTCGTGGGCATGCCATTGCATGTTCGAGAATGCCGCCGTCGGCGCCTCGATTGCGCCGGCGAACATCAGCGCCCAGACGACCGGCAGGACGATGCCGGACAGGCAGGCCAGGGCGAAGAAGGGGCGAAAGCCGACCAGCCAGAGCGCGTGTTTGCTCACTCAGCCTCGAAGCCGGCGTCGACGATGACGCGCTTCATGTCCTCGCGCGTGACGCGGCCGGCCTCGAACTCGACGCGCGCGCTCTTGTTTTCCAGCGAGACTTCGGCCTTGGCCACGCCGGGCAGCGCGCTGAGCACGTTGGTGACGCTCTTGACGCAGCCGCCGCAGGACATGCCTTCGACCTTGAGGGTGGTGGTTTCCATGTTCGTTCCTTTC
>JAEHDO010000320.1 GCA_016880375.1 Betaproteobacteria bacterium
CCGGCGTGATGCGTCCGGTGCAGACCTCCTGCCTCGATCACATGGGATCGGCCTGGGCGCGCGTGCATACCTGGGATGGCAAGAAGTGGAATTTCACTTCCGACTGGTATCAGGGCGACGAGAAGGTACTGCGTCCGATGGTGATGCTGGCCTCGGGCAGGTACGCGGAAGAAAAGAAAATCAAGCCGCGCACGCCCGAAGACTGCAAGAAGTAAGCAGAGCCGGACGGCAGGGGACGGTTTTCGCCGTTCCCTGTCGCTTGTCTTCCGTTCCGTGAAAGAGCACATGACTACCGCCAATATCCTACTCAACGTCAACAGCATCGAGGTGATCTACAACCACGTCATCCTTGTGCTCAAGGGCGTTTCGCTGTCCGTGCCAGAAGGCAGCATCGTGGCTTTGCTCGGTGGCAACGGCGCGGGCAAGACGACGACTTTGCGTGCCGTGAGCAACCTGCTGCACGGCGAGCGCGGCGAGGTGACCAAGGGGTCGATCGAATGCCGCGGCGAGCGCATCGAGGCGCTGTCCCCGGCTGATCTGGTCCGGCGCGGGGTGGTGCAGGTCATGGAGGGGCGCCATTGCTTCGGGCACCTGACCATTGAGGAAAATCTCATGACCGGCAGCTACACCCGCAGCGACGGCAAGGCGGCGGTGGCGCAGACGCTGGAAAAGGTCTACAACTACTTTCCGCGCCTGAAGACGCGGCGCACCAGCCAGGCGGCCTATACCTCGGGCGGCGAGCAGCAGATGTGCGCCATCGGGCGCGCCCTGATGGCCAATCCGACGATGGTGCTGCTCGACGAACCCTCGATGGGCCTGGCGCCGCAGATCGTTGACGAGGTTTTCGCCATCGTCAAAGACCTCAATCAGAGGGAAAAAGTCACATTTCTTCTGGCCGAACAGAACACCAATATGGCGCTGCGCTATGCCGATTTCGGCTACATCCTCGAGAACGGCCGCGTCGTCATGGAGGGCGATGCCAAGGACCTGGCCTCCAACGAGGACGTCAAGGAGTTCTACCTCGGCCTGTCTTCCGGTGGGCGCAAGAGCTTCCGCGACGTGAAGCATTACCGACGCAGAAAGCGCTGGCTGGCCTGAACCCGCAGATATTCCCCTGATGAAATTCTTCGACGCCCTTGAAAGCCGCGACCCTGGGCTGCGCGAGCGGGATCTGTTTGCCGTGCTGCCCCAGCAACTGGCGCACGCCAAGGCTCGTGCGCTGGCGTTTGCCGAGCTCTATCGCGACATCGACGTCTCAGCCGTCAGCAACCGCGCGGCACTGGCGCAGTTGCCGGTCATCCGCAAGCACGAACTGATCGAGCGGCAGAAAACCCTGCCGCCCTTCGGCGGGCTGAACGCCACGCCGGTGGGCCGACTCGGCCGCGTCTACAGCTCGCCCGGACCGATCTACGATCCGGAAGGTACCGGCGAAGACTGGTGGCGCTTCGCCCGCTCGCTTCACGCCGCCGGCTTCCGCGCCGGCGACCTGGTGCACAACACCTTCTCCTACCACTTCACGCCGGCCGGCTTCATGACCGACGGCGCGGCGCGCCGGATCGGCTGCGCGGTGTTTCCCGCCGGCATCGGTCAGACCGAGATGCAGGTGCAGGCCATCGCCGAGCTGAAGCCGGCGGGTTACATCGGCACGCCGTCCTTTCTGAAAATCATCATCGAGAAAGCCGACGAGCTGAAAGCCGACGTCTCCAGCCTGAAGAAGGCGGTGGTGTCGGGCGAGGCCTTCTTCCCCAACCAGAAAGCCCTGTGCGCCGAGCGCGGCATCGACGCGTTGCAGGCCTACGGCACGGCTGACCTCGGCCTCGTTGCCTACGAGACGGAAGCGCGCGAGGGACTGGTGCTGGAGGAGGCGCTGATCCTCGAGATCGTGCGCCCCGGCACTGGCGATCCGGTGGCGCCGGGCGAGGTGGGCGAGGTGGTGATCACCAGCTTCAACCCCGACTATCCGCTGATCCGCTTCGGCACCGGCGATCTCTCCGCCGTGCTGCCCGGCGTCAGTCCCTGCGGCCGGACCAACGTCCGTATCAAGGGCTGGATGGGCCGCGCCGACCAGACCGCCAAGGTGAAGGGCATGTTCGTGCATCCGAGCCAGGTGGCGGAGGTTGTCAAGCGCCACCCTCAAGTGGGTAAGGCCCGGCTGGTGGTGGACAACGAGACCGGCCAGGACCGCATGACCCTGTATTGCGAACTGGCGGGCAAGCCAGACGGTCTGGCCGAGGTCTTGGCTGTCAGCATCCGCGACATCACCAAGCTGCGCGGTGAAGTCTCACTCTGCCTTCCCGGCGAATTGCCGAACGACGGCAAGGTGATCGACGATATCCGCAAATATGAGTGAGACTCGCAGCAAGCCGCTCGCCGGCCTGCGCGTGCTCGACCTCACCCGGCTGCTGCCGGGCCCCGTTGCCACCCAGCACCTCGCCGACCTCGGCGCCGACGTCGTCAAGATCGAGGACACCGGCGAGGGCGACTACGCCCGCAGCATGGGCGCCAGGCCCGGCGAAACCAGCGCCTTCTTCAAGCTCGTCAACCGCAACAAGCGCGCGCTGCGCCTCGACCTGAAAAAGCCCGAGGGCGTCGCCGTGTTCCAGCGGCTGACTTTATCGGCGGATGTCGTCATCGAGGGTTTCCGCCCCGGCGTCATGGACAAGCTCGGCATCGGCTACGAAGCGCTCGCCGCGATCAATCCGCGCATCGTCTTCTGTTCCATCAGCGGCTACGGCCAGGACGGTCCCTACGCGCAGCGCGCCGGGCATGACATCAACTACATCGGCTACGCTGGCGTTCTCGACCAGATCGGCGAGGCCGGGAGGGCGCCGGCGGTGCCCAATTTCCAGATCGGCGACCTGCTCGGCGGCGCGCTGGTGCCACTGGTCGGCCTGCTGGCTGCCGTGCTCGACGCGCATGCCAGCGGACGCGGCCGCCATGTCGATGTCGCCATGACCGATGCCGTGTTCGCGCACGCCGTGTTTCCCCTGGCCGGCCTGCTGGCACGACTGGCGCCGCCACCGCGCGGCACCGACCTGCTCTCCGGCGGCGTGCCCTGCTACGGCGTGTATGCCACAGCGGACGGGCGCCACATGGCGGTGGGCGCGCTGGAGAAGAAATTCTGGGAACTGCTCTGCGACACGCTCGAGCGGCCCGATCTCAAGCCCTTTCATCTCGCCTTCGGCGCGAAGGGGGAGAAGGCAAAGCAGGATCTCGCCGCCGTCTTCGCCAGCCAGCCGCAAAGC
>JAEHDO010000321.1 GCA_016880375.1 Betaproteobacteria bacterium
GGGCACCATCTCGCCCTGGTCGTCGAAGGCCACCGAGATCGCGCGACAGTGCGGCTTTGCTGCGGTCACCCGCGTCGAGCGTGGCACCGCCTTCCATGTCGATGCCAAGGGCGATTCCGCCGCGGCGCTGCCCTTCATCCACGACCGCATGACCGAGTCGGTACTCGATTACGTCGATGCCGCCGAGGCCCTGTTCCGCCATTACGCGCCGCAGCCGCTGGCGACGGTGGATGTCGTAGGGAAGGGCCGCGCCGCGCTGGTCGCCGCCAACGGCGAGATGGGCCTCGCCCTGTCGGATGACGAGATCGATTACTTGGTGGAGAACTTCAGCCGCATCGGGCGCAACCCGACCGACGTCGAACTGATGATGTTCGCCCAGGCCAACTCCGAGCACTGCCGCCACAAGATCTTCAACGCCGAGTGGGTGATCGACGGCGCCAAGCAGGCGCATTCCCTCTTCGGCATGATCCGCGAGTCGCACAAAGTCAGTCCCCGCGGCACGGTGGTGGCGTATTCCGACAACGCCGCCGTGCTCGAGGGCGCGATCGCGGCGCGCTTCCATCCCGGCGCCGGCGGCGCCTACGCCTATTCGGAAGAGCTCACGCATTACCTCGCCAAGGTCGAGACGCACAACCATCCGACCGCCATCTCGCCCTTCCCGGGCGCGGCGACCGGCTCCGGCGGCGAAATCCGCGACGAGGGCGCCACCGGCCGCGGCTCCAAGCCGAAGGCCGGCCTGTGCGGCTTCTCCGTCTCCAACCTGAACATTCCCGGCTACGCCCAGCCGTGGGAGCAGCCCTACGGCAAGCCCGGGCGCATCGCTTCGGCGCTCGACATCATGATCGAGGGGCCGATCGGCGCCGCCGCCTTCAACAACGAATTCGGCCGCCCGAACCTCGCCGGCTATTTCCGCACTTTCGAGCAGGAGGTGGCGGGCGAGGTGCGCGGCTACCACAAGCCGATCATGATCGCCGGCGGCGTCGGCAACATCACCGCGCGCGATGCGCACAAAATCGAGTTTCAGGCCGGCGCGCTGCTCATCCAGCTCGGCGGCCCCGGCATGCTGATCGGGCTGGGCGGCGGCGCGGCGTCCTCCATGACGACCGGCAGCAACACCGCCGACCTCGACTTCGCCTCGGTGCAGCGCGGCAACCCGGAGATCCAGCGCCGCGCGCAGGAAGTCATCGACCGCTGCTGGCAATTGAAGGACAGCAACCCGATCCTCTCCATCCACGACGTCGGCGCCGGCGGCCTCTCCAACGCCCTGCCGGAACTGGCGCACGGCGCCGGCTGCGGCGCGCATTTCGAGCTGCGCCGCGTGCAGGTCGAGGAGCCGGGCATGTCGCCGCGCGAGATCTGGTGCAACGAGGCGCAGGAGCGCTATGTGCTGGCCATTGCGCCGGAGCGGCTGGACGAATTTCGCACGATCTGCGAACGCGAACGCTGTCCCTTCGCCGTGCTGGGCGAAGCGACGGCCGACGGCCGGCTGGTGGTCGCCGACAGCCACTTCGGCAACAACGCCGTCGACATGGACATGGAAGTCCTGCTCGGCAAGCCGCCGAAAATGACACGCGACGTCGCGCGCAAGGCGCGCCACCTGCCGCCCTTCGACGTGGGCGATATCGACCTCAAGGACGCCGCCTGGCGCGTGCTGCGCATGCCGAGCGTCGCCGCGAAGCATTTCCTCATCACCATCGGCGACCGCACGGTGGGCGGCATGACCGCGCGCGACCAGATGGTCGGGCCGTGGCAGGTGCCGGTGGCCGACTGCGCCGTCACTTCGCTGTCCTACGAAGGGTATCTCGGCGAGACCTTCGCCATGGGCGAGAAGACGCCGCTGGCGCTGATCGATGCACCGGCCTCGGGCCGGATGGCCGTGGGCGAGGCCGTGATCAACCTCGCCGCCGCGCTGATCGGCGACATCGGCCGCATCAAACTCTCCGCCAACTGGATGGCGGCGGCCGGCCATCCGGGCGAGGACGCCGCGCTGTTCGACACGGTGAAGGCGGTCGGACTCGAGTTCTGTCCTGCGCTCGGCATCAGCATTCCGGTCGGCAAGGATTCGCTGTCGATGAAAACCACCTGGATCGAAGAGCCAGGTGGTTTCGGTGGAGACTTACCTGCAAAGCAGGTTAGTCGGAACCAAAACGGCCCGGTTAAGAAGCAGATCACTGCGCCGCTGTCGCTGATCATCTCGGCCTTCGCCGCCTGCGCCGACGTGCGCAAGACGCTGACGCCGCAGCTAAGCAGCGATGCCGGCGATACCGACCTCGTGCTGGTCGACCTCGGCCAGGGGAAACACCGCCTCGGCGGCTCGGCCTTCGCCCTGGCCTACAACGCGATGGGCGAGCATGCGCCGGACGCTGACGCCGCGCTGCTGAAGGGCTTCTTCGCCGCGATCCAGGAGCTGAATGCGGCCGGCCTGCTGCTCGCCTACCACGATCGCTCCGACGGCGGCCTTTTCGCCGCCGCCTGCGAGATGGCCTTCGCCGGCCACTGCGGCGTCTCGCTCAACCTCGACACGCTGTGCTGGGACCCGCTGATGAACGACGCGGACGGGCTGGAGCGCAAGCCCGAACTGGCGAGCGGGCGCTTCCGCGACCGCGTCATGGGTGCGCTGTTCGCCGAGGAGCTCGGCGCGCTAGTGCAGATCCGCCGCGACGACCGCGCGAAGGTCATGCAGGTGCTGCGCGCGCACGGCCTCGCTGCCTGCAGCCACACCGTCGGCGAGCTGAATGCGGCCGACGAAATCCGCGTCTGGCGCAACGCCAGGCCGCTGCTGAAGGAGAAGCGCGTCGACCTGCAGCGCGCGTGGACGGAGACCAGCTTCCAGATCGCCCGCCTGCGCGACGACGCGCAATGCGCGCAGGAGGAATTCGATGCGCTGCTCGATGCCGCCGATCCCGGCGTGTCGGCAGCACTGACTTTCGATCCGGCCGAGGACATTGCCGCACCGATGATCGCCAAGGGAGCGCGGCCGAAGATTGCCATCCTGCGCGAGCAGGGCGTGAACGGCCAGGTGGAAATGGCCGCCGCCTTCGACCGCGCCGGCTTCGCTTCAGTCGACGTGCACATGAGCGACCTGCAGGCGCGCCGTGTCGCGCTGGCTGACTTTTCCGGGCTGGTCGCCTGCGGCGGCTTCTCCTACGGCGACGTGCTCGGCGCCGGCCAGGGTTGGGCCAAGTCGATCCTCTTCAGCGACCCGCTGCGCGCGGAGTTCGAAGCCTTCTTCAAGCGCAGCGGCACTTTCGCACTGGGCGTCTGCAACGGCTGCCAGATGATGAGCCACCTTGCCGGGATCATCCCCGGCGCCGAGCACTGGCCGCGCTTCGCGCGCAACCGCAGCGAGCAGTTCGAGGCGCGCTTCGTCATGGTGGAGGTGCCGCAGAACCCCTCTCTGTTCCTCGACGGCATGGCTGGCAGCCGCCTGCCCATCGTTGTCTCTCATGGTGAAGGTCGCGCCGACTTCACCGCGCACGGCCGGCAGCAGGACGCCATCGTCGCGCTGCGCTACGTCGATAACCACGGCCGCGTCGCGACGAGCTATCCCTTCAACCCGAACGGCTCGCCCGACGGCATCGCCGGCCTCACCACCGCCGACGGCCGCTTCACCATCATGATGCCGCACCCCGAGCGCATCTTCCGCACGCTGCAGATGTCCTGGCATCCGGAGAACTGGGGCGAGGACGGGCCGTGGCTGCGCATGTTCCGCAATGCGCGCAAGTGGCTGGGCTAGGTTCTAGAACTTTCCGTCGTCGAGTTTGAAAGGCAGCTCGCGCGTCACCTCGGCGAAGCCGAGGATGCGCTTGCCCTTGTGGTCCTTGAGGAAGTCCTCGGCGTCCGCCCGCGTGGCGAGCGGCACCAGTTCGTGGCCCATCGGGCCGAGCACGTCGGAGCCGACGACGAAGAAGGCCTTCTGCGCGTCGATGCGCTGCAGGGCATAGAAATCCGTCACCTGGATGGCGGCGATGTCCTCGCGGCGGTGGCCCGGCGCGTATTTCGGCAGGTCGTGCAGGTACTTGAAGAGGTCCTTGGCGCCGTCGAAGAAATGCGCATGGCCGTCCCTGTACTGCACGACGGCCACCCAGTTCGGGTACTTTGACACCAGCATGCCGCACACCGGGCAGAGGTCCTTCGGCCCCGGCTTGTCGGCGCTCTGGGCCGGCGCGAGACCGGCCCAGGACGCGAGCAGCACTACGGCAAGAAAACGCTTCATCCGCGCTTCTGCTCCATCATCTTCCTGCGGCGTTCCTCGCGATTCCTGCGGATCTGCGCGACGTCGGCCGCCATGTCGAGGTAGGACTGCTTGAGCGCCTCGTCGAAGTTGCCGAATTCGCCGCCGTGCTTCTGGCGGAACTGCTCGACGACCTCTTTCGAGGCGAAGGAGTGCTTGCTGCGCTTGGTCATGGCGTGCTTGAGGTCGGCGCCGATGAGGTAGGTGAGCTGCTCGACCGGCAGCAGCGGACGCGGCTCGGCGGCGGAGCCGTAGTCCGGCCCCCAGATCATCTTCGGCTCGCGGTCGATGTTCACGCCGAGGCTCAGGCCGAGGCAGTGGATGGAGCAGACGCCGTCCACCAGGTCGTCGCTGTACTGCACCAGCATGCGCGCGCGGTGGTGCTCGCTGCGGTCCATGCCGCAGTAGGGGCACTTTGGATATTTCCCCAATTCGTTCTCCAGCGGCTTGGCGTCGGCCGGCTTCTTCGGCGTGAATTGCGCCGGCGTGCCGTCGGTCGGGCAGGCTTGCTGGGCGTGGGTTGTGGTGGCGATGCCGGCGGCGGTGGCCGCCAGCGAGAGTTTCAACATGTCGCGGCGTTTCATTTCGTTCTCCCTAATGAGCGATCTTGCAATGCAATATTAGGCTTTGCGAATTGAGATAGCCTGCGACATAACGCCGCACTCAGCCGACAAGTTTCACCATCACGAGAAAGTAGCGCAGGCCCTGCCACAGGGTCGACACGCCCAGCGCGATGACGAACAGCGCGGCGCCCTTGAGCAGCCAGCCGCGCAGGCGCGGGCCGAGCTTGCCGAAGAGGAAGGAGGCGGAAAGCATCGAGGGCAGGGTGCCGGCGCCGAAGGCCAGCATCAGCAGCATGCCCTCGGGCGGCGAGGGCGCGGTGGTGGCCTGCACCGCCATCGCCATGGTCATCGAGCAGGGCATCA
>JAEHDO010000041.1 GCA_016880375.1 Betaproteobacteria bacterium
CCTGCGCCGCGGCGAGGGATTCGAACTCGGCGACGATCAGGCTGCCGGAGAAGCCGGCCGGGCCCGGATCGGGCGAGTCGATGGCCGGACAGGGTCCGGCGAGGATCAGGCGGCCGGCTTCCTGCAGTTCCTTCAGCCGTTCGAGATGGGCCGGGCGCACGGCAAGACGTTTCGCCAGGCTGCCGGGTGCGTCTTCGCCGATGATGGCATACAGCACTACTTTTTATCCTCCTGAATGTATTTCGACAGCAGCAGGCTTTGCGCGATGACGAAGGCGATCATCAGGCCCATGCCGCCGAAGAGCTTGAAGTTCACCCAGGCATCGGTGGAGAGGCTGTAGGCGACGATCAGGTTGGCCGCGCCCATGAAGGCGAAGAAGCCGATCCAGCTGGCGTTGAGCCGGCCCCAGACCGGTTCTGGCAGGCTGATCTGCTCTTCCATCAGCTTGCGGATCAGGTTCTTGCGGAAGATCAGGGCGGAACCCGCCAGCACCGCGCCGAACAGCCAGTAGAGCACTGTCGGCTTCCACTTGATAAAGGTCTCGTCCTGCAGCAGCAGCGTCGCCCCGCCGAAGACGACGATGATGGCAAGGCTCACCCAGAGCATGGTGTCGACCTTGCGGCCGCGCGCGAGCAGCCAGCCGATCTGCGCGAAGGTGGCGGCGATGGCCACCCCTGTCGCGACGTAGATGCCGGAGACCTTGAAGGCAATGAAAAACAGGATGACCGGGAACAGGTCGAATAGGAACTTCATGCGCCGAAATTATACCGCTAGTCCTTCTTTTCCAGCTTGAGCGAGGCGGAATTGATGCAGAAGCGCAGTCCCGTAGGCGCCGGCCCGTCCGGGAAGACGTGGCCCAGATGGGCGCCGCAGCGGCTGCACAGCGCCTCGGTGCGCCGCATGAAGTGGCTGCCGTCCTCGGCGGTGGCGAGGTTGGCCGGCTCGGCCGGCTGCCAGAAGCTGGGCCAGCCGCTGCCCGAATCGAACTTGTGCTCGGAGCGGAACAGCTCGGCACCGCAGCAGACGCAGCGATAGACACCCTTCTCGTGGCAATCCCAGTATTCGCCGGTGAAGGCGCGCTCGGTGCCCTTCTCGCGGGCGATGCGGTACTGGTCGGGCGTAAGCTGCTCGCGCCACTCCTTGTCGGTTTTTCTCACGTTGTCTCCTTGCGTTGGGTAAGCCATGCGGCCAGCGGGGCGCAGGCGCAGCCGACACCCAGGCTGGCGAAGGCCAGCCCCCAGGCGAGGGCGCCGTCGCCGCCGGCCAGGTCGAACACCAGGCCGAAGGCCAGCGGCCCGAGGAAGCCGGCGCCGAAGCCGAAAAACGAATAGACCGCCAAAGTCGCGCCGCGTTTCATCGGCGGCGTGGATGCCACCAGCCCGGCGGTGAGCGCCGCCGAATCGGCCATGACCGCGATGAAATGCAGCGCCACCAGCAGCAGCGCCAGCCACCAGGCGAGCGGGCCGGCAAAGCCGGCCAGGCAGGCGAGGACGGACGAGGCCGCCATCACGGCGACGATGTAGCGGGAGCGCCCGACACGTCCGGCTATCTCGTTGCCGAGAATGCTGGCCGGGATCCCGAGCAGGTTGATCGCGGCGGCGGCCGCCGCCGGTGCCCAGGGGATTTCGGCGCCCGGCGACAGTGCGTAGGCGAAGGCGATGAAGGCCACCATCCAGGCGCGCAGGCCGAACAGCTCCCAGGAGTGCGCCGCGTAGCCGAGAACGTAGCCCAGTGACGCCCGCTCGGCCAGCACCGGCCGCAGTTCGAACAGCGGCCGTCGCGCTTGCGGCAGGGGCGCCGGCGCGACCGGCGCCAGCGCGCGCAGTACCAGCGCGGCGGAAAGCAGCGGCCCGCCGCTGCAGAGGATGAAGGCCCATTCCCAGCCGAGGCGTGCCTCGATCCAGCCGCCAAGCAGCAGCGAGGCGCTGGCGCCGATGCCGAAGCTCGATGTGTAGAAGGCGATGAAGCGGCTCTGCAGCGGACCGCCGACGCGATCGGTGAGGGCCTTCAGGCCCGGCATGTAGGTGCCGGCCAGGCCGGCGCCGGCAACCGCCTGGCACAGACAGGCGCTCCACACACCCTGCGCCAGCAGGCCGAAGCCCAGCGTGCCGCCGGCGGCAAGCAGCGTTGAAAAGGCATAGACCCGGCGCGCATCGATGCGGTCGGTGAGACCCGAGAGCAGCGGCACGGCGGCCATGTAGCCGGCGAAGAACACGCCGCCGATCAGGCCGGCCGCCGTTCCGCTCATGCCCCAGGCCTCGCGCAGCGGCGCCAGCAGCGCCGGATAGGTCGAGAACCCCGTCATGCTGAGCACCTCGGCCGCGCAGAGCAGGGCGACGATGCGCTGGCCGGAATTTTTGGCGGGGGCGTTCATGGAGGCGAAAAGTATAATGCCTCCACCGCCATGAGCCCTTCCCCCGCCCCGTCCTCCCGGCAGCCTGACGCCTGGCCGCTCTCGGCCAGCATCATCGCCTCGCTGGCCGTCGCTGCCGTGATCGGCCTGGCGAATGTTGCCAATGTGCTGGCCGTCGCCGGCGGCGAGATCGGCGGACGGCTGCTCGCCGTGCTGCCGATCTACTTCATCGCCGCCTTCGCCGGCGCGCAGTTCGCCTTCTGGCTGCTGCGCTGGATCGTCGGACAGATGATGGCTCTCGGCACGAACGCCCACGCCGTGGTGGCGGGACTGACTTTTCTGGCGGCGGGGCTGCTGCATTACGCCGAGAGCAGCGGCGTGCAGCGCATCCTGCAGGAACAGGCCGGCTCGGCCGCCGCGCGCGGCGGCAGCTGCCCTCCGGGCGCGGCGTGCACCCCGCTGCGCCCGGCGGATGAACTGCAGGAAGCCGATGCCGTCACGCGCCGCGCCGCCGCCGAGCGTGGCCTGCTCAACGCGGAAGGCTTCGCGCTGCTCCTGCGCGATACGGACCCCGGCGTGCGCGCAACTTTGGCGCGCCGCGCCGACCTGCCGCAGGAACTGCTGGAAAGAATGGCGGGGGATCGCCACCCCGCGGTGCGCGAGGCCGCGGCGGAATCGCCGCGGCAGAGCGACGAAGCCTTGAGCCGCCTCGCCTTCGACCGCGAGGAGCGTGTGCGCCTGGCCGTGGCGCGCAACCGCAATGCGCCGCCGAC
>JAEHDO010000322.1 GCA_016880375.1 Betaproteobacteria bacterium
AATTTGTGCGCGCCATGGGCGCCCAGGCTCATGATGTACTGCAGCGTCACCTGGTTGTCGGTGACGCCCTGCATCGACTTGTCGCGGGCGAACTGCAGGCGCAGGCGCGAGAATTCGTCCTGCGACCAGTCGGCCATGAGCGAATGCCGCTGCGGCCGGTAGGAAGCGAAGTAGGCATTGGCCGGGTCGAGCGCAGCGAACACCGTGGCCGGATCGTAGCGTTTCGAGCCCGCGTTCAGCCAGTCGTAGCGGTAACCGACGCGCCACTGCGGCATGAACTGCCACACCGCCTGGGCGTAGCCGCCGCTCTGGCGGGTGCCCAGGTTTCCCAGCGCCGGGCTGCCGGCGCAGGGTGAAGTCGCCACGCCCGAGGTGCAGGCCAGGTCGCCGTCCTCCGTGCGACGGAAGACCTCCGCCTGAAGCTTCAGGTTGCGGTATTTCGGGTTGCCCTCGGGCGCCCATTTCCAGACGAAATCGGCGATCCAGGTGCGGCTGCGGCCGGTGAACAGGCCTTCGACCTCGTTCGGGCCGAGCGGGTCGCTATCCTCGAAGTGCGCCTCGCGGTCCTTCGCCCGGGTACTCAGCCAGGACAGGCCGGCGCGCCAGGCGTGCGAGCGGCCGACGTCGCCGCCGACATGGGCAAAGAGGGTGCTGGCGCCGACGCCGTTCTGGTTGCGGTCGGTGCCGGGAAAGCCGGCGCCGCGGCCGATCTCGGCGCCGAACTCCATGAAGAGGTCGGTCGGCGCCACCCACTTCAGCTGCAGTCCGTCCTGGCCGTAATGCTCGCCGAACAGCGCCTTGCTCATCAGCGGCGCGTCGGCGAAGTCCCAGGCATGCGGATGCTGCTCGTTGAGGTAGCCGATGCCGGAAAGGAAGCGGCCGCCCTTGAGCGTGAGGCCGTGGCCGAGGCCGAGGGTCTGGAACCACGCCTCTTCCACTTCGGCCTCGCCGTCCTTGAGCGCCACGTTGAGCATGCCGCGGAAATAGGGATTGATGTTGGCCGAAACGATCAGCTCGGTATTGTCGACGGAAAAACCGCGTTCATCGCCGCCGTGAGCGTGGCCGCCCGCCGGCCAATAGCCGGTGAGGGAACGCTCCGGCACGTCCTTCATGCGGCGGTACTGCCCCTGCAGGATGAGCGACACCTCGGGATTGAAGCCGCCGGCCCCTTGCGCCGTACCGGCGCCGCCCTGTACAGGCTGACTCTTAACCGGCGCCGTTTCGGCGGCGGCCAGCCGCTGCTCCAGCGCCTCGATGCGCTGCTCGTAGGTTTTTTTCATCTGCGCGACTTCCTCGCGCAGGGCTTTCAGGTCTTCATCGGCCGCGACGGCGGGAAGCGCCAGCATGGCCACGACGGCAGGAATGCAGATTCGATGCATGGTGTTCTCCAAAGCAAATGAAACGACCGCCGCTCCGTACGCGGCGATGGGTTCAACAACAAGGCTTCAGAGAACGGCGGGGGGAGCGCGGGAATCGTAGCGCCGTATCGTGCGGACTGACTTTACCTGCGGCGCGGGAAAGGCGGATTCGACGTGTGCAAGCGCGCCTGCTGCGGAGAACGTGCTGCCCGGCAGCGCCGCATCGAGGCCGGCGAAGGCGGCGCAGCTGGTGCAGGACTGGCCGAGGACGGCCGCGGCGGCGTGCTCGCCGTCCGGCGCTTCGACGCCGACGACCGCCGGCGCGCCGAGGTGCGCCGCCCAGTGGGCGAACGCCGCCTGCTGCGCCCCGAACAGGCACAGCACGGCAAGAACGGCGATCAGCTTGCGGGAGAAATTCATCGGACCGGCATTATACGGCCTGGCAGAGCAGGCCCTTCAGGTATTCGCCTTCCGGGAAGGCCAGCGCCACCGGATGGTCGGGCGCCGCCGAGAGGCGCCGCAGGATGCGCGCATCCGCGCCGGCATCGCCGGCCGCGCCGGCGACGATCTTCTGGAACAGCTCGAGGCCGATGCCGCCCGAGCAGGAGTAGGTCATCAGCAGGCCGCCCGGATTGAGCAGGCGGAAGCCGAGCAGGTTGATGTCCTTGTAGGCGCGCGCGGCGCGCGCGGCGTGGGCGGCGGAAGGGGCGAACTTGGGCGGGTCGAGGATGATCAGGTCGAAGCGCGCGCCGGCCTTCTTCAGCGCGCGCAGTTCCTCGAAGACGTCGGCGTCGCGCCACTCGGCGCGCCGGGCAGGGAGCTGCGGGTTCATCGCCAGGTTGCGCTGCGCCGCCTCGAGCGCCGGGCCGGAGCTGTCGATGGAGAGCGCCTGCGTCGCGCCGCCGGCCAGCGCCTGCAGACTGAAGCCGCCGGTGTAGCAGAAGCAGTTGAGCACGCTGCGCCCGTTCGCCAGCTCGCGCACCAGCCGCCGGTTCTCGCGCTGATCGAGGTAGAAGCCGGTCTTGTGGCCGCCGCGGAAGTCCACTTCGAGGCGGATGCCGTGCTCCTCGATCACCACCGGACCCGCCGGCTCGTCGCCGTGCAGGAAGCCGGTATGGGCTTCCAGGCCCTCCAGCCCGCGCACATCCGAGTCGGAGCGTTCGAAGATGCGCGCGCAGCCGGTCGCCTGCAGCAGCGCCGCGACAATGGCGTCGCGCCATTTCTCGGCCCCGGCGCTGTTCAGCTGCAGCACCACCGTCTCGCCGTAGCGGTCGGCGATGATGCCCGGCAGGCCGTCCGATTCGCCATGGATGAGACGAAGTCCCTGCTGCCCGCGCAACTCGGGCAGGGCTTCACGCGCGGTGACGGCGGCAGCGACGCGGCGCTTGAAGAAGGCATGGTCGACGGTTTCGTCCGCATCGAAGGTCCACAGGCGGGCGCGAATCTGCGAGTGCGGGCTGAACGCCGCCCGCCCCAATGGCCGGCCGTCGTCGGCAAGCACGTCCACCGTGTCGCCGGCGCGGGCGCGCCCCTTCAGGTGCGCCACCGCGCCGGCGAAAATCCAGGGGTGGCGGCGCATCACGGAGCGCTCCTTGCCGGGCATCAGGATGATCGCGGCGCTCACGGGCGACTGACTTTCTCGAGCAGGACATCGAGCCCGGGGTACTGTTGCGGCGTAAGCGTCACCTTGCGCGAGGCCGCGCCCCACTTCTCGCCGGCGGCAACGCGGGCGAGAAAGGCTTCCGCATCGGTGATCCAGGCCGTGCCCACGGCCGAAACGCCGGCGGCGAACAGCGGATCGGGCGGGCAGCCGGCCGAGGGGCCGACGATGGCGACGGCTTCCGCCCCGCGCCAGCAGCCGGACACTGCCTCGAAGGTGTCGTTCAGCAACAGCGTGCTGGTCGACACGATCTTGTTGCATCCGGCCAGCCGCGCCGGTTCGAGCGTAACGACCAGGCCCGGCTCCTCGCGCACCAGTTCGGCCTTCAGCTCCAGCACGGTGACGGGAATGCCGAGTGCCCGTGCCTGCGCGATGAGCGGCGTGAAGTGGCCGACCATGCCGAGGCGGTCGCCCGGCTTGAGCCGGAGCGAACCGAAAGAATCCGTGGAATTGTCGGCAACGAAGCCGGCGCGATCGTAAAGTCGGCGCGTCAGGGCATTGATTGCGGCGAGTCCAAGAGCACGCTCGGCGCCATCGCCTTCGGCATAGCCGCGCACCAGTTCCGTCGCCAAGCGCCCGACCTGCCCGCGATCACCGCGCGCATGCAGCGCGGCCAGCGTGCCGTCGAGCAGCGTGAAGGCGAGGCCGACGCTGCCGTCGTCGAGCTGCACGGCGCAGAACTCGCCCTCCTTGCCCGGCCGGTCGGCCAGCGGCGGCAGCACGATGCGCTTCACGCGCGCCGGTCCCAGCGCCGCATCGATGCGCTGTGCGGCATCAACCAGCCAATCCCGCACCGAAGTACTCGCGCTCATTTCTTCTTCGCCCGCGGGTGCGCGGCATCGTAAACCTTGGCCAGATGCATGAAGTCCAGATGCGTATACACCTGCGTCGTGCCGATGCTGGAATGGCCGAGCATCTCCTGCACGGCGCGCAGGTCGCCGGAGGACTGCAGCACGTGCGAAGCGAAGGAGTGGCGCAGCATGTGCGGATGGACGTGGGCGCCGAGGCCGGCCTTCTTCGCCCAGCGATCGAGACGCAGCTGGATCATGCGCATCGACAGGCGCGTGCCGTTGCGGCTTACGAACAGCGCCGGGCAGTCGGCGGCGGCCACCTCGTCGCGTCGCGCCAGCCACGCCGCCAGCGCCTGCCGCGCCTTGGCGCCGACCGGCACGGTGCGCGTCTTGGCACGCTTGCCGGTGACGGTCACCTCGCCCGACGCCAGATCCTGCGCCATGTCGCAATCGAGGCCAGCCAGCTCGGCCAGCCGCAGGCCGGAGGAGTAGCACAGCTCGAACAGGGCCTTGTCGCGCAGTTCCAGCAGGCCGTCGGCCTCCATTTCCAGCAGTGCATTCGCCTGGTCGGCCGAGAGCACCGACGGCAGCGCCTTCTTCGACTTCGGCGCGCGCACGGCCAGGCAGGGGTTCTGTTCCAGGCCGCGATGCCGCGCCAGCCAGTTGAAGAAACCGCGCCAGGCCGACAGCACGCGCGCCAGCGTGCGCCCCGACAGCCCGCGCGCGTGCAGCTGCGCGACGAAGCGGCGGATGTCGTGGTGTTTCAGCTTGTCGAGCGGGCTGGCGCCGGCCAGTGACAGCAGCGCGGCGAGGTCGTGGCCGTAGCCCTCGAGGGTGAGCGGGCTGACGCGGCGCTGGTGGGCCAGCTCGTCGAGGTAGGCCGCGGCCGCGGTCTTTGCCTCTTCGCCTGTCAGGCCGCTCAAGGATTACTCCAGCGTTCTCAGCAGCGCCGCGCTCGCCAGGTCGCCGATGTGGCCGAGGTAGAGCGTGCCCATCTCGGGATAGAAGCGCTGCACGTCCTCGGAGCCGAGGGCCAGCAGGCCGAGCGTCTCGGCCTCGCGCCGCAGCGCCACCAGCGCCACCGAGCGCACCTGTTCGCCGGCCTCGCCGAACCAGGCGGCAGCCTCGAAGCCGGCGTTGGCGCCGCAGAAGGGATGCGCCAGCCCGGCGGCGAAGATGCGCGTCTGTTCATTCACCCCGGCGAACTCCGCCGCATCGGCCTGCGCCGGCAGGTTCCACAGCCGGAAGGCGACATGCGGCACGGCAAAATCCTCGCCGAGATGCGTCAGGAGAACATGCCGCACCCCGGCAAAATCGCGCGCGCCGGCCAGGGCCGTCGCCAGGCGATGCACCTTCTCGCCGATGGCATCGTTCTCCTCGCCGAAGCGGATGAGCTCGCCCAGTTTGCCTTCCAGCTGCTTGGCTTTCTCGCGCAGCGTCAGGATCTGCCGCTCGGTGATGGAGATGGCGCGGCCGCCATGCGGATGCGGGATGTAGAGCTGCGCCAGCAGGTCGGCGTATTCCTCGAAGAAATTCGGATGATCCTGCAGGTAGCGCGCGATTTCGTCGGCCTTCATTCTCGTCGTTCCTCCCGTTAAATGTCTATTTCGCTGTCGAACACCGTCACCGCCGGGCCGGTCATCAGCA
>JAEHDO010000323.1 GCA_016880375.1 Betaproteobacteria bacterium
CCGGAGGCTGTAGATCGCTTCTGGCGGGATTACCTGGTCGGCGGACCAAAACAAATCGGCGAAAGCGACTTCGCGGACATTCTTGAGGAGACCAACTGGTTTCCAGGGGATTTTCAGGATTCGCTCGTTCGCCTCATCGATTCTGGCGAAGTGGTCAATCTAGACGCCCCCAGAAGGCGACCTAAGCGACCCCTGCATTGGGTTAAGGGGGATCGTCTGAAACTGACGAGAGAATAAGAATGAGCACACAGAGCAAAATCGAATGGACTGAGCAGACCTGGAATCCTACGGTCGGGTGCACGAAGGTATCCCCGGGCTGCAAGCACTGCTACGCGGAAAAGATGGCCATGCGCCTCCAGGCGATGGGCATGCGCGGCTATGAAAACGGCTTCGGCCTGTCGCTGATGCCGGAGCGGCTGGCCGAACCGCTGGAACGCCGCAAGCCGACGATCTACTTCGTGAACTCCATGTCGGACCTGTTTCACGAAGAAGTGCCGTTCGAGTACATCGACAGGGTGTTCGACGTGATGAAACGGGCGCACCAGCATACCTTCCAGGTACTGACCAAGCGCGCCGAGCGCATGGCCGATTACTGCCGGGGCAAGACGATTCCGCCCAACGTCTGGCTAGGGGTGTCGGTCGAAGACAGGAAACACGGATTGCCCCGCATCAAGCTGCTGCGCGGCATTGACGTCATGGTGCGCTTTCTTTCCGTCGAGCCGCTGCTGGAAGGCCTCGGCAAGCCCGATTTGCGCGGCATCCATTGGGTCATCGTCGGCGGCGAATCCGGCAGCAAGGCCCGGCCGATGCAACGGCAATGGGTCGATGGCATCAAGCGCCAATGCGACAGGTACGGCGTGCCGTTCTTCTTCAAGCAGTGGGGCACATGGGGGCCGGACGGACAAAAGCGCTCGAAGAAAACCAACGGCCGCACCTACAAAGGCCGGCTTTGGGATGCCATGCCGGCGTGACTCTTCCGGGCGCCAAATGAAGGTAGTCGGCGTAGATGGCTGCCATGGTCGCTGGCTGGCTGTCGCCATGGACCTCGACTCTGGCTGCATAGCCTCCTCGATCCACGCAACCCCAGGTGCATTGTTGCTGGCCTATCCAGATGCGGCAGCCATAGCCTTGGATATGCCCATCGGCCTTACGTGCGAGGGGCCGCGTGAATGCGATATTGCAGCACGACGACTTCTGGGGTGGCCGCGGTCGTCCAGTGTTTTCCCCTCTCCCATCAGGGATGCCCTGAGCGCACCCAACCGCCAAGAAGCAGACCGCATCACACGGGCTCGGGATGGGCGTGGCGTGGGCTGTCAGGCCTGGAACATCTACAAGCATGTTCTGGCCTGGGATACGCTGCTGTGTCGAGATCAGGGGGCAAGAGACAAGGTGTTCGAGGTACATCCCGAAGTCTCGTTCTTTGCCCTGAACGGGCAACTACCATTGCGGCACGGGAAGAAAAGCCCGGAGGGAAAGAAGCTGCGACGGCAGCTTTTGGATAAATTATTTGACAGAAATAGGGTGGTGGCAGCACTGGCTGATCTAGACGGCGAGCGCTTCGGGATCGATGATTTCCATGACGCCTTTGCCGCGCTCTGGAGCGCGCATCGCATCGCCCGCAAGGAGGCATGCTGCCTGCCGGAGCAACCACCCACCGACACCTGCGGGCTGAAAATGGGGATCTGGTACTGAGATCGGGAAAAGTCAGCCTCTGCAGGACGGCGATCAGACCTTGAGCAGTTCCCTTCTGCCGCCCAGCCAGCGCTCGACGTGGCGGTCGGCGGCCTCGGGATATTGCTTCAGCAGCAGTTCCGCCGCATTGCGTGCGGCGTCGAGCAGGTCGGCGTCGGCTTCGAGATCGGCGTAACGCAGCAAGGGCATGCCGCTCTGGCGGCTGCCGAGGAATTCGCCGGGCCCGCGCAGGTGCAGGTCCTGGCGCGCGATCTCGAAGCCGTCGGAATTCTCGAAGATGACCTTCAGCCGCGCCCGCGCCGTCTCGCCGAGAGGGTGGGCGTAGAGCAGGATGCACGCCGATTCGTCGGCGCCGCGGCCGACGCGGCCGCGCAACTGGTGCAGCTGCGA
>JAEHDO010000324.1 GCA_016880375.1 Betaproteobacteria bacterium
ATGTTATCGGATATCGCCAATCCTTGCCAAAGCCCCGCTTCGTCACGCGGATGCCGACCGGCGCCTGGCGCCGCTTGTATTCGCTGCGCCTGAGCATGCCCACCGTGCGCCGCACGTCGGCCTCGGCATGGCCCAGGGCGACGATCTCGCGCGGCGAGAGGTCGCGCTCCATGTAGGCCTCGATGATGGCGTCCAGCACCTCGTAGGCCGGCAGGGTGTCCTGGTCGGTCTGGCCCGGCTTCAGTTCCGCCGACGGCGCCCGCGTGATGATGCGCTCCGGGATCACCGGCGAGAGCCCGTTGCGGTAGCGCGAAACGCGATAGACCATCGTCTTGTAGAGGTCCTTGATCACCGCGAAGCCGCCGGCCATGTCGCCATAGAGCGTGGCGTAGCCCACCGCCATCTCGCTCTTGTTGCCGGTGGTGAGCACGATCGAGCCGTACTTGTTCGACAGCGCCATCAGGATCATGCCGCGGATGCGCGCCTGCAGGTTTTCTTCCGTGGTATCGGCGGCGCTTTTTACACCACTCCCCGCAAACTCCTTCTCCAGCATGGCGGCGAAAGTCTGCATCGCCGCCTCGATGGGGAACTCGTCGTAGCGCACGCCCAGCGTTTTCGCCATGGCGCGGGCGTCGTCGAGGCTGATCTGCGCGGTGTAGGGCGAGGGCATCATCACCGCCCGCACCTTGCCGGCGCCGAGCGCGTCGACGGCGATGGCCAGCGTCAGCGCCGAGTCGATGCCGCCGGAGAGCCCGATGATGGCGCCGGGAAAGCCGTTCTTGCCGAGATAGTCGCGCACGCCGAGCACCAGGGCGTCGTACACCTCCGCCTCGATCGGGCGCGCGGGCGCCATCACGCCGGGGCGCAGGCGCCCGTCGGCGTAGTCGACGACCTCCAGCGCCTCGGCGAAGTGCGGCAACTGGTGCGTCAACTCCCCATCGCCGTCCAGGCAGAAGGAGGCGCCGTCGAACACCAGTTCGTCCTGGCCGCCGACCAGGTTCGCATACAGCACCGGCATGCCGGTGGCCTGGATGCGTTCGCGCAGGACCTCGTAGCGCGTCGCCTGCTTGTTGATGTGATAGGGCGAGGCATTCAGCGCCAGCAGCAGCTCGGCGCCGGCCTGCTGCGCGGCATCGGCGGCGCCCGGCTCCCACACGTCGGCGCAGATGTTGATGCCGCAGCGGACCCCCTGCACCTCGATGACGCAGGGCTGGAAGCCGGGGGAGAAATAGCGTTGCTCGTCGAACACCTCGTAGTTGGGCAGGCGGTGCTTGCGGTAGGTGGCGACCACCTTGCCGTCGCGCAGCAGGGAGGCGGCATTGAAGTAGTCGCCGCAATACGCTTCCGGATGGCCGATGACGACGGCGATGTCCGCCGTGCGGGCGGCCAGCGCATCGAGGCTGCGGGCGCAGGCCCGGTAGAAATCCGGCCGCAGCAGCAGGTCCTCGGGCGGATAGCCGCACAGCGCCAGTTCCGGCGTCACCATCAGGTGGGCGCCGGCAGCGCGGGCGCGTGCGGCGAATTCGGCGATGCGGCGCGCGTTGCCTTCCAGGTCGCCGACCGTGCTGTTGATCTGGGCGAGGGCTATCCGGACGGAACTCATCGCCGCATTATGACCGAAGGAAATCCCTGTGGGATGCCGCAGGGGGCGATCAGAACATCGGCTTGGTGGCGGCCGCCCCGTAGCGGGCGATGCCGTCGAGGATTTCCTGCTTGGCCTCCTCGGCGCCGACCCAGCCCATCACCTTGACCCACTTGCCGGCTTCCAGGTCCTTGTAGTGCTCGAAGAAGTGCGAGAGCTGCGACAGCACCATCTCCGGCAGGTCGCGCGGCGACTGGATGTTGCGGTACAGGCTGCACAGCTTGTCCACCGGTACGGCCAGCAGCTTGGCGTCGCCGCCGGCCTCGTCCTCCATCTTCAGCAGGCCCACCGGGCGGCAGCGCACGACGACGCCGGTGATCAGCGGCACGGGCGACAGCACCAGCACGTCGACCGGGTCGCCGTCGTCGGAAATGGTGTGCGGGATGTAGCCGTAGTTGCAGGGATAGTGCATGGCCGTCGACATGAAGCGGTCGACGAACATGGCGCCCGTCGCCTTGTCGACCTCGTACTTGATCGGATCGGCATTCATCGGGATTTCGATGATGACGTTGAAGTCGTTGGGAATGTCCCGTCCCGAGGTCACGCGATCGAGGTTCATGTCGTTCTCCTGCCGCTCTCAGCCGTAAAGCGCTGATTATACAGCCCGGTCCGCGAGACATTGCGCGTCGCAGCATGCGCGCCGCGAACGGGCATCGACAAACCGCTTGACAGCCCGAATCCTCATAACCATAATGCGAATCGTTCGTATTAGCGTTTATATAAAAAAGGGAGTCCCATGAATCGTCTGCAAAGCCTTGTCCTCGGCGCCGGCCTGCTGCTGTCCGCCGCCTCCCACGCCCTCGAATACCCGATCGGCACGCCGCACAACGTCGCCGGCATGGAGATCGCCGCCGTCTACCTGCAGCCGATCGACATGGAGCCGGAAGGCCACATGAAGAAGGCCGCCGAGACCGACATCCACCTCGAGGCCGACATCCACGCCCTGGGCAACAACCCCAACGGCTTCCCCGAAGGCTTCTGGATGCCGCATCTCCTCGTCAGGTACGAACTGGTCAAGCAGGGCTCGGGCGAAGTCATCAAGGGCGACATGATGCCGATGGTCGCCTCCGACGGCCCGCACTACGGCGACAACGTCAAGCTCAAGGGCCCGGGCAAGTACAAGGTCAAGTTCATCGTCTATCCGCCCAACGCCAGGGAAAACCCCGCCGGCAACCTGTTCGGCCGCCACACCGACCGCGCCACCGGCGTGCGCCCCTGGTTCAAGACCGTCGAGGTGGAGTGGGAATTCACCTACGCCGGCATCGGCAAGAAGGGCGGGTACTGAGATGCAGTTGAAGCCCATCGCGCTGGCCGCGGCGCTTTTCGTCGGCTCGGCCGGCCCCGCCGCCGCCAGCGACGACATGAAGGCCGTGCTGGCAGAAATGAAGCGCCTGGCCGACCGGGTCGAATCGCTGGAGAAGCAGAACAAGGACCTGGAGAAATCGCTCGCCACCGAGCGCCTGTCCGAGAAGGAGCCGGAACTCGCCACCCGCCTCAAGGCCGTCGAATTCCAGACCCTCTCCATGCAGAAGCAGGCGCGCCAGATCGAGTCGCTCGAAGGCATCAGCGTCGGCGCCAGCCTGACTGCCGTGGGCCAGCGCGCCAACCGCGACGGCGTCGCCGGTTTCGCTTCGCGCCAGTCGCGCGCCAACTACCGCGGCGACGTCTCGGTCACCCTGCCCGGCGGCGAGATGGGCGACATCGAGGGCAAGATCTTCACCCACTTCCGCTTCGGCCAGGGCAACGGCGTCGGCCTGCGCCCGACCTACACCAGCACGCCCAACACCACCGCCTTCGAGACCAACGCCGGTCCCGACGACTCCTTCGCCATCCTCGCCCAGGCCTGGTACCAACTCAAGGTACCGCTGCCCCGCGACGGCATCAAGGCCAATTCGCGCGAGCACATCCACCTCACCGCCGGCAAGATCGACTCCTTCGTCTTCTTCGACCAGAACGCCGCGGCCGACGACGAGTCGGCGAAGTTCCTCAACAACGCCTTCGTGCACAACCCGCTGCTGGATTCGGGCGGCGACATCCGCGCCGACGCCTACGGCTTCGCGCCCGGCGCCATCCTCCAGTACGTGAACGAGCACGACAAGTCGCGGGCCTGGGGCCTCTCGCTCGGCGCCTTCGGCTCCGGCCCGGGCGCCAACTTCTCCGGCTCGCTCGGCGACCCCTACGTCATCGCCCAGGCCGATACCACCTGGCGCTTCAACCACCTGCCGGGCAACTACCGCGCCTACTTGTGGACCAACGGCCGCGGTCTCGGCTACGACGGCGTCGAGCGGCGCCACAACGGTGTCGGCGTATCGGTGGACCAGAAGGTGGCGGACTACGTCACGCTGTTCGGCCGCTACGGCCACCAGATCGCCGGCAAGGTGCGCTTCGACCGCG
>JAEHDO010000325.1 GCA_016880375.1 Betaproteobacteria bacterium
AGCCGCTCCTCCCCCGCCGCCAGGCCGTCCGGCACGCCCATCAGCACCACCACGTCGCCCGCCTCGAAGCGGGCCTCCGGCGCCGGGCTGACGGCGCGGATGCCGCGCCGGCGGATGGCAGTGACGGCGACGCCGAAGCGCTCGAGGTCGATCTCGGCGAGGCTGCGGCCGATGCCCCAGGCGCCGGGGTTCAGCACCAGAGAATGCAGGCGCGGCTGGCGCGCCTCGTCGAGGTCGCCGGCGGCGTCGGAAGCGCCATGGAAGAAGCCGCGCAGCAGGTCGTAGCGCTGCTCGCGCACCTCGCGGAAGCGGCGCACGACGCGGGCGATCGGCACGCCGAGCAGCACCAGGGCATGCGAGGCGAGCATGATGGAGGATTCCAGCACCTCCGGCACCACCTCGGCGGCGCCGCCCTGCGAGAGGCGGGCGAAGTCGCTCTCGTCGACCGCCCGCACCACCACCGGCAGTTCCGGCCGCAGCTCGCGCGCCAGCGCCAGCACGCGCAGGGCGGAGTCGGCATCAGCGTAGGAGACGATCAGCACGCTGGCGCGCATCAGCCCGGCCGCCACCAGCGCCTCGCGCCGGCCGGCATCGCCATACACCACGGTGTCGCCGGCGGCGGCGGCCTCGCGCACGCGCTCCGGGTCGAGGTCGAGGGCGACGTAGGAGACGCCCTCCTGCTCGAGGAAGCGCGCCAGGTACTGGCCGCTGCGGCCGTAGCCGCAGATGATGGCGTGCTTGTCGGTGGCCATCGAGCTGGCCGCGATCTGCGTCAGTTCCATGGCGCGCAGCATCCATTCCGAGGCGCAGAAGCGCATGACGATCTTTTCGCTGTACTGGACGATGAGCGGCGCCAGCAGCATGGAGAGCACCAGCGCCGCCACCACCACCTGCAGCACGGCGCCCGGCAGCAGGGGCAGATGGCGGATGTCGGCGATGAGCACGAAGCCGAATTCGCCGCCGGCGCACAGCCACAGGCCGGTGCGCATGGCCGTGCCCTGCATCGCGCCGAAGGCCCGCGACAGGCCGGCGATGATGGCGAACTTGCCGGCCAGCAGCAGCGCCAGCAGGCCGGCCACCCAGGGCAGCTGGCGAACGATGACGCCGACGTCGAGGAACATGCCGACGGTGATGAAGAACAGCCCGAGCAGGACGTCGCGGAAGGGCTTGATGTCCTCTTCCACCTGGTAGCGGTATTCCGTCTCGGAGATGAGCATGCCGGCGAGGAAGGCGCCCAGCGCCAGCGACAGGCCGGCCAGCTCGGTGAGCCAGGCCAGGCCGAGCGTGATCAGCAGCACGTTGAGCATGAACAGCTCGGCCGAGCGGCGCCGCGCGACGATGTGGAACCAGCCGCGCATCAGGCGCTGGCCGAAGAAGAGGATCAGCGACAGCACCACCGCCGCCTTCAGCGCCGCCACGGCCAGCGTGCCGGCCATCGCTTCCGGCGCCTGCGAGAGCGCCGGCACGATGATCAGCAGCGGCACCACCGCCAGGTCCTGGAACAGCAGCACGCCGATGATCTCGCGGCCGTGCTTGGACTCCATCTGCAGGCGCTCCGCCAGCATCTTGACGATCAGCGCCGTGGACGACATGGCGAGGATGCCGCCCAGGGCGATGCCCGCCTGCAAAGTCAGCCCCGCCAGCACGGCGGCGGCGGCGGTGGCGAGGATGGTCAGCAGCACCTGCGCCAGGCCGAGTCCGAACACCGTGCGCTTCATGCTGTAGAGGCGCGCCAGCGAGAACTCCAGGCCGATGGAGAACATCAGGAACACCACGCCGAACTCGGCCAGGTGCCGCGCCGCATCGGAGTCGGGAATGAGGTCGAAGGCGCGCGGCCCGATGGCGGCGCCGACCAGCAGGTAGCCGAGGACCGGCGGCAGGTTGAGGGCGCGGAACAGCGCCACCACCAGGACGGCGGAAGCGAGCAGGACGAGAACCAGTTGCAGCGTGGTCATGAAATCAGGGGCGGGGCAGGCCGGGTTAGTTTGGTATACTTTTCCTCTAGTCTAATGAACTCGCCCGAATGAACCAAATCCCGGCCATTGAGAAAGCCGATGCGGAGGCGCTGGAACTTGCCAAAAGGGTGCTGCGCATCGAGGCGCAGGCCGTCGCCGGCCTGATCGATCGCCTCGACGCCGGCTTTCTCAAAGCGATCGCGCTGATTCTCGCCTGCCGCGGCCGCGTCGTCGTCTCCGGCGTCGGCAAGTCCGGCCACATCGCACGCAAGATCGCCGCCACCCTCGCCAGCACCGGCACCCCGGCCTACTTCGTGCACGCCGCCGAAGCCGCCCACGGCGACCTCGGCATGATCACCCGCGACGACGTGCTGATCGCGCTGTCCAATTCCGGCGAGAGCGAGGAACTGCTGACCATCGTGCCGCTCGTCAAGCGCCAGGGCGGCAGGCTGGTGGCCATCACCGGCAATCCGGCTTCCTCGCTGGCCCGCGAAGCCGACGCCCACCTCGATGCCGGCGTCGCCGAGGAGGCCTGCCCGCTCAACCTCGCCCCCACCGCCAGCACCACCGCGGCGCTGGCCATGGGCGATGCCCTCGCCGTGGCCCTGCTCGACGCGCGCAACTTCAACGCCGAGGATTTCGCCCGCTCCCACCCCGGCGGCACGCTCGGCCGGCGCCTGCTGACGCACGTGCGCGACATCATGCGCCCCGTCGACGACGTGCCGCGCGTCGGCGAGCACGCCACCGTTGCCGAGGCGGTGCTGGCGATTTCCCGCGGCGGCATGGGCATGACTGCGGTGGTGACCGAGGCGCTCGCCGTCGTCGGCATCTTCACCGACGGCGACCTGCGCCGCGCCCTGGAAAAGGTCGTCGACCTGAGGGGCACGCCGGTGGCGCAGGTTATGACGCGCAACCCCCGTAGCATCGGCCCCGATCGCCTGGCGGCGGAGACGGCGCAGATGATGGAGGAACACAAGATCAGCCAGATCCTCGTCGTCGACAACGGCGCGCTGGTGGGCGCGCTCAACACGCACGACCTGCTCCGCGCCAAGGTGATCTGAAGCGGCCATGAAACTGCGCGTCCAGAGCCTGTTCCCGATCGCCCTCCTGACCCTGCTGGTCGGCCTCACCTTCTGGCTCGAGCGCGCCACCGAGCTCAAGCGCCCGGGCAGCGACAGCCTCCTCCGGCACGATCCGGACTTCTTCGTCGAAAACCTCAGGCTGCGCAGCTTTTCCACGACCGGGGAACTGCAGAGCACGCTCGCCGCGACAAAAATGGTACATTACCCGGACGACGAAACCACGCTCGTGACCGAACCGCGCGTGTGGTTCCTGAAGGGGCCGCGTCCCACCCAGCTCACCGCCCGGCAGGGGCTGGTCGCGCCGGATGGCAGGCAGGTCGTGCTTGTCGGCGACGTGCGCGGCGTGCGCGAGGCGACGAAGACCGACCCGCAGCTGGTCCTGACCACCACGCACCTTACCTTGTTTCCGGACGATGACATGATGCGCACCAATGCCGCCGTGACGGTCGTCCAGGGCGCCTCGGTGGTGCGCGCCGTCGGCTTCGAAGCCGACAACAAGTCGAAGATCATCCAGCTGCTGAGCCAGGTCAATAGCACCATCCAAATGAAGCAACGCTGATGCCCATGATGCCCACCCCCCTTGCCCGCCGCGCCCTGCTGGGCGCCGCACTCCTGGCTGCCGCCGCGTTGTGCCATGCCGAGAAGGCCGATCGGGACAAGCCGGTCAACCTCGAGGCCGACCGCGTGACCGTGGACGACATCAACAAGGTGCACGTCTTCGAAGGCCGCGTCACGATGAGCCAGGGGACCCTGCTGATCCGCGGCGACAAGGTCGTCGTCAAGCAGGATGCCGAAGGTTTCCAGAGCGGGGTGATCACCGCCAATCCCGGCGGCCTGGCCTACTTCCGCGTCAAGCGCGACGGCAAGGACGAATACACCGAGGGCGAAGCCGAGCGCATCGAGCACGATGCCAAGGCGGACATCACCAAGTTCTTCAACCGCGCCTGGGTCAAGAGCGGCCTCGACGAGGTGCGCGGCCAGTACATCATGGTCGACGGCCGCAACGCCAACTACTCGGTCACCAGCGGCCCGGCCGGCGGCGTCACGCCCGGCCGCGACAGCCGCGTGCGCGCCATCATCCAGCCGAAGCACAAGGACAAGGCGGCGCCGCAGCCGGCCCCGGCCGAGCAGCCGGTGCGACTGCAGATCGCCCCCACCCTCTCGAACCCCAAATAGGAGCAGCCACGCCATGGCTTACGAGAACGTCATCGTCGAGACCCGCGGCAAGGTCGGCCTCGTGACGCTGAACCGCCCGAAGGCGCTCAACGCACTCAACGATGCGCTGGTCGACGAGCTCGGCGACGCGCTCGGCAAATTCGAGGCCGACGAAGCCATCGGCGCCATCGTCATCACCGGCTCGGAGAAGGCCTTCGCCGCCGGCGCCGACATCGTCGCCATGAGCCGGATGGACTACATGGACGTCTACAAGAGCGACTTCATCACGCGCAACTGGGAACGCGTCAAGACCTGCCGCAAGCCGGTGATCGCCGCGGTAGCGGGCTTCGCCCTGGGCGGCGGCTGCGAGCTGGCGATGTCCTGCGACATCATCATCGCCGCCGACACGGCGAAATTCGGCCAGCCCGAGATCAAGCTCGGCATCCTGCCCGGCGCCGGCGGCACGCAGCGCCTGCCGCGCGCCGTCGGCAAGGCCAAGGCCATGGACCTCTGCCTCACCGCCCGCCTGATGGATGCCGCCGAGGCCGAGCGCGCCGGACTCGTTTCCCGCATCGTGCCCGCCGACAAGCTGCTGGAGGAGGCGCTGGCCGCCGCCGCGACCATCGCCGGCTTCTCCCTGCCGGTGATCATGATGGTCAAGGAATGCGTCAACCGCGCCTACGAAGGGCCGCTCGCCGAGGGCATGCTGTTCGAGCGGCGCACCTTCCACGCCGCCTTCTCGCTCGCCGACAAGCAGGAAGGCATGGCCGCCTTCGTCGACAAGCGCAAGCCGGACTTCAAGAACAGGTAGTCAGTCACTTCCGTACGGCGATCGCCACACCCACTGCGGCGATCGCCATCCCCGCCACGGCCGCCAGACCGAGCCGCTCGCCGAAAATGAAAAACGCCAGCAGCGCCGTGGTCGGCGGCACGAGATAGAACAGCGCCGACACCCGCGTCGCCGCCCCGCGCCGTATCAGCAGGTGCAGCAGCGAGATCGCGCCCAGCGACAACACGAAGATCAGCCAGCCCAGCGCAAAGACGAACTGGCCGCTCCAATCGACGCGCATGGTCTCGAAAACCAGGGCAAAAGGCAGCAGCACCAGCGCGGCGGCAACGAACTGGATCACCGAGCCGCTCCACAGGTCCAGCTCGGCACAGTAGCGTTTCTGGTAGAGCGTGCCGAGCGTGATGCTGACCAGCGCCAGCGTCGAAAAGGCGAGCCCGGCCCCGCTCAGGCCGCCAAAGCCCAGCTTGTCCCACACCACCAGCGTGACGCCGCCGAAGCCGAGCGCCAGGCCTGCCCACTGCCGGCTGTTCACGCGTTCGCCCACCATGGACGCACTGAGGAATGCCGTCAGCAGCGGCTGGATGCCGACGACAAGGGCCACCACCCCTGCCGGCATGCCCACGTGAATGGCGAGGAAGACGCCGGAAAGATAGCCCCCATGCAGTAACGCGCCTGCAACAGCGATATGGAACCATTGCGTCGGTCTGTGCGGCCAGGGCCGCCGCAGGACCAGCGCCAGCAGGCCCAGCAGTCCGATGACGCAGGCAAAGCGGATCAGCAGGAAGGTCAGCGGCTCGGCATAGGGCAGCCCCAGCTTGGCACCGATGAAGCCGGTGCTCCAGAGCAGGACGAACAAGCCTGGCGCAAGGGCAAGAAAAAAGGATTGAC